>CALJDJ010000083.1 GCA_938023705.1 uncultured Collinsella sp. | reverse complement strand
ACTTGACGCTGCGCGAGCCGCATTCACGCCAATCTGACGTTCAATTTCGAGGGCGCGACCAGAAGGTCAGCGCCCTCTCATTTCGCGTCACCTTGGCGCAAATGCGGCTCGCTCGCTGTCGTGTGCTCAACCTGCATCGTTATCTGGGCTGACTAAATAACGATGCCGTTACAGTGGTCGATTTCGTGTTGGATGATCTCGGCGGTGTAGCCCGAGAAGTTTTTGATGCGGTGGACGAAGTTCTCGTCCAAATACTCCACCTTAATGCGACGGTAGCGGGTACAGGGGCGCTCGCCGGAAAGCGAGAGGCATTCTTCGCTCGTCTGATAGGAATTGACCTGCTCAAGAATTTGAGGGTTGTACATCAGCAGCGCCCTGTTGCCGTCCTTTACGCAGATGATGCGTTTGCGCACGCCGATCATGTTGGCGGCGAGGCCAACGCACTCGTGCTCATGCTCGAGGAGCGTATCCAGGAGGTCCTGCCCGGTCGCGGCATCATCGGGCCCTGCGTCTTCGGAGGGCAGGCGCAAAAAGAACTCGGATTTCATGATGGGCTTAATCATGGCGGGCTCCTCATGTCTCATGCTTTCGTGGACTTTCAATAATAGCGCGGAAGGAAAGCAGCGCGTCCGCGTTACAATCTTTCAACGTTGGACCATGTGGCCAGATTCGTCGTGCGCGGCGTCTGGCGTAAGTCTAGGGCTCATCCTCGCCCTGGACTGTTCCTCTGGGGCGATACGACTGTCGTTCCAAGAGGAAGGAAATGCATGGGGAGCAAATCTCAGCAACAAGTTAGGGCAACGCCATCGGGCACTTCGGCGTTTCTCGTCGTCATGTATATCGCAGCCTTTGTTGCCGCGTTTAACGAGAACATCATTAACGTGGCGCTGCACGACATTATGGCGGCCTTTTCGGTGAGTGCCACCACGGCGCAGTGGCTTGTTTCGGGCTACATGATCGTGACGTCGATCTTTACGGCCATCATGGCCTTTCTGTCCGGACGCTTTTCGACGCGCAAGCTGCTGTTCTTTGCATGCGGCTGCATGGTCGCCGGCGAAGTCCTGTGCCTGGTCGCCCCGTCGTTTACCGTTTTGCTGCCGAGTCGTATTATGCAGGCTGCGGGATCGGGCATCTTGTTTCCGCTCATGATGAACGTGGTGCTGTCTTGTGCTCCGCGCGAGAAGCTCGGTCTGTATCTGAGCCTGGGCGGTGCCTGCATCACGTTGGGACCGGCGTTTGGCCCCGTGATCAGCGGTCTTATGTGCACGTTGTTTGGCTGGAGGGCTGTGTTCGTAGTGCCGCTGGTGGGCGGTGTTGTGGTCGCTGCGGCGGGTGCAAAGCTCGTTCGAAATGTCGGAGAGCGCCTGGATGTTTCGCTCGATATCCTGTCGGTTATTTTGCTCGCCGCCGGCATTACGGCGTTCGTGTATTCCGTAGGCGAGTTCTCGACCAATCTGATTGCCGGTATCGTGGCGCTCTTCGCCGCCATTGTGCTGCTCGGCCTGTTTGCGGCCCGCCAGCTCAAGCTCGAGCATCCGGTGCTTAACGTGCGTCCCATGGCGAGCGTTCGTTTTTGGCCTGCGTGCCTGCTTGTGGTGGTGTCGATGATGACGACGTTCTCGATGAGCGTTTTGTTGCCGCTCTATTTTGAGGGCGCATACGGCATGACCGCGCTTGTTGCGGGCTTGCTCATTTTGCCGGCGATTGCCTGCAACGCCGTGACCTCGATTGTGGGCGGACGCGTGATGGATGCCCGTGGCGCATGGCCGCTACTGCCGGTCGGCTTCGCCCTGATTGCCGTGGGGCAGACCGCAATCTCGATGACTGCGGCAAGCATGAACATTGGCGTTGTCGTTGCACTGACCGTTGTGGTGTATGCCGGCGTCGGTTTGGTGCTGAGCCCCTCGCAGACGGCCGGTTTGGAGACGCTACCCGCTGCCGAGCATCCCCACGGGACGGCGCTGCTCAACACGTGGAACATGATCGCCGCCTCGTTTGGCCCGTCGCTGTTTATCGGCCTGCTTTCGAGTTCTGCAGCGGCTGCCGGTGCCGCCGGCGTTGCGGCGGACGTTGCCCAGGCGATCGGATTTGCGGCTGCCGTGCGCGTAGCGGCCGTGATTGCCGTGGCCGGGTTCGCGGTGTCGCTGGTGTACGCCCGCCGCGAGTCGCACATGTCGCATTAATGTGTGCACATAGATTCTGCAGCTAGATTGGAAGTCGACACCATAAACTAATGGACGTTTTGCCGAGAGGCATGAATGTTTAAAGCGCAAAGAGTGCGCGACGGGCCCCGCGAATGGGGCGATGATGCCCGAGAGGGCCAAGAAGGAGTCTCATGTCCGAGAACGAAGAGATCATGAACGAGACCGAGAACGAGACCATGACTGCCGAGGTTGAGGCAGTCGAGACCGTGGAGACCGAAGCTGCCGAGGTTGAGGCTGCTGACGAGGTTTCCGCCGAGGAGGAGGCCGAGGTTGTCGAGGCCGCCGTTGATTACGATGACGAAGAGCTGATGGACAAGATGCAGAAGGCCGCCCGCCTGCTGCGTAGCCGTCGCTTTGCTATTTCCAAGGAGGAGGAGGCCAAGGCCGAGCGCATGGCGAACATCGAGCGCGCCATCAAGCTTCTTGACCTCAAGCCCAAGATGGAGCAGAAGGAAATGTCCGACCTGCTGGGCATGCGCCTTCGTGAGCTCGATGGCCTGATGGCCGAGGCCGAGGCTGCCGATCTGGTCGGCCGCATCGACGACGCTGAGGGCGATATGCGCAAGATCGTCGTCTTCGCTGCCGAGGATGCCGCCGAGGGCCTGGTCGAGCTTGCCAACAAGAAGGAGAAGCTCCTGCCCGAGCTTTCTTACGAGGAGGCCACCGAGCTGATGGCCGCTCTCGATAAGGTTATTGCTCCGCTCGTCGCCATGGGCCTGGACGAGGACCGCGGTCCTCGCGGCGGTCGTGACGATCGCGGTGGCCGTGGCGGCGACCGTGGCGGTCGCGGCGGCTTTGGCGATCGCGGTGGTCGTGGCGGTGACCGCGGCGGTCGCGGTGGCGATCGCGGTGGCCGTGGCGGCTTTGGTGACCGTGGCGGCGACCGCGGCGGTCGCGGCGGCTTTGGCGGCAACCGTGGTGGCTATGGCGATCGCGGTGGCAACCGTGGCGGCTTCGGCGGCAACCGCGGTAACGACCGCGGCGGTCGCGGTGGCGATCGTGGCGGCCGCAACGGCGGCGGCTTCCGCGGCAACCGCTTCTAGGGGTTACGCGGTTCTACGAACCGCGTAACTAGTTGACGCTGCGCGACGCCCAGGGCGACAATTTGTCATTCAAAAGGCAAGGCATGACCAGAAGGTCTATGCCTTGCCTTTTTCATGCCAACTTGTTCGCCCTGGGCGTCGCTCGCTGGCGTTGCCAAAACATCGGCGTAATTTCTGTTGCCAAAAATGATTCGTTGCAAGTAGTCATTGGAGACGTTCTTAAATGACTACATAGCATGAGAGTGGATAATCTCCCGGTTTGAGCCTGCATTCAAGCTCAGAGTGGGAGATTATCCACTCTCATTTGTTATGTGTCCGAAAATCCACGCTCGTTTCTGCTCTTCCTACATCTGAAGGAAGAGTTCGTGGAGGCGGGTGTCTTCATCGAGTTCGGGGTGGAAGGTTACGCCGAGCTGGTTGCCTTGGCGGGCGGCGACGATACGGCCGTCGACTTTCGCTAAGGCCTTGGCATTGCCGTGCACTTCGACGATGCGAGGCGCGCGGATAAACGTCAGCGGCACTTCACCGTCGATGCCGGCTACCTGCCCCTTGGTTCGAAAACTGCCGAGCTGTCTGCCATAAGCGTTGCGCTCAACGAGTACGTTCATGGTTGCTAGGCGCGGCGTTCCCTTATCGTCGTGTGCGGCAAGGTCGCGCGCCAGCAGAATCAAGCCGGCGCAGGTGCCAAGGACGGGCATGCCTTCAACAATGTGGGTGCGAAGCTCCTCGAGCATGCCCAGCTCATCAAGCAGCTTCCCTTGAACGGTAGACTCGCCGCCGGGAAGTACCAGACGGTCAAAGTCCTGCTTCAAATCAGCCGCCTGCCTCAGCTCAATACAACGTGCGCCCAGCTCGGATAGTCTTGTCTCGTGCTCGGCAAAAGCGCCTTGGACCGCCAACACGGCGACCGTCTGGTCTGCATAATCGCTCATGTGCGATCCCTTCTGCTGGACTAGCGCCCGCGTTCCTCCATGATGATCTCGATTTCGTCGGCGTTGATGCCCACCATGGCCTCGCCCAGGTCTTCCGAAAGCTCGGCGATGAGTTTGGCATCGGTGAAGTTTGCCACGGCCTTGACGATGGCGGCTGCGCGCTTGGCGGGGTCGCCGCTTTTAAAGATGCCCGAGCCGACAAAGACGCCTTCGGCGCCCAGCTGCATCATCAGCGCGGCGTCGGCGGGGGTCGCTACGCCGCCGGCGGCAAAGTTCACGACGGGAAGCTTTCCCGTGGCATGGACCTCGCGCACCAGCTCGACCGGAACCTGCAGTTGCTTGGCTGCCTCAAAGAGCTCGTCGTCGCGCAGGGCAACAACGTCACGGATCTGCTTTTGGATCTTGCGCATGTGACGCACGGCCTGAACGACGTCGCCCGTACCCGGCTCACCCTTGGTGCGAATCATCGTGGCGCCTTCGGCAACACGGCGCAGCGCCTCGCCCAGATCACGGGCGCCGCAGACAAACGGCACGTCAAACTGGGTCTTGTCGATATGATAGACGTCGTCGGCGGGGGAGAGAACCTCGGACTCATCGATGTAGTCGATCTCGATGGCCTGCAGGATCTGCGCCTCGACGATGTGACCGATGCGGCACTTGGCCATGACGGGGATGGAGACGGCCTCTTGAATGCCCTTGATCATCTTGGGGTCGCTCATGCGCGACACGCCGCCGGCGGCGCGGATGTCGGCCGGGATGCGCTCGAGAGCCATGACGGCGCAGGCGCCTGCCTCCTCGGCGATGCGTGCCTGCTCGGGCGTGGTGACGTCCATGATGACGCCGCCCTTGAGCATCTGCGCGAGCTCGCGATTGAGTTTGACGCGATCGGCCTTGCTGGTCTGTTCTGCCATGGTTGCTCCCTTGGTTGGCATGTACATTGCTTGACGGAACATCCTATCGGGGAGCTGGGTATGGCGAAATACTCAGTTTTCGAGATAATAACAAGGTCAGAATAATACCAGATTGAACGGTTCGATATGGTCAGGTGATAAACTCATGCTTGACTACAATTTGGAAAAACGCGGCGAAGCATCGCTCTATGAGTATATTTACCAGCAAATTCGAGATGATATCGTTGCTGGACGTATTGCGGCGGGGGAACATCTTCCGTCTAAGCGCGCCTTTGCCAGCCATCTGGGAATCAGTGTCATTACCATCGAGAATGCATATAGCCAGCTACTTGCCGAGGGCTATATTTGCTCAATGCCGCGTCGTGGCTACTACGCTTGCGAGCTTCCGGATGCACCGGTTTTGGCTTCGGCTGCGGAGGGCATCGACCGAGATGCCGTCTCTGCGGGCCCCAGTGCGCGTGATGTCAACGGACAGGTCGAGCGATTCGATGCGCTTTCTCCTTCCGCTTTGGAGGCGGCGCGGCTTTGGCAAAGCGCGCTGCGGGCGACGCTGGCATCTGAAGATGAACGCGAAATCTTTTCGACTGCGCCGGCACAGGGCACCGCTCGGCTACGACGCGCAATCGCTCGCCATCTGCGCGGGACACGGGGCATGAATGTTAATCCCGACAACATCGTCATCGGTGCGGGCGCCCAGCTGCTCGATACCATGTTGGTTCAGTTGCTTGGAGCCGACAAGGTGTATGCCGTTGAAGATCCGGGCTATTTGCGCCTGACGCGCATCTATCAGGCTATGGGCTGCGAAGTTCGACATATCCCGTTGGATGCTGAGGGCGTGGACTTGAGCGCGCTGCAGAAAACCGGGACCGATGTCCTTCACCTGATGCCGTCTCATCAGTATCCGACCGGTCTTGTGACGAGCATTGCACGTCGCTATGCGTTGCTGAGCTGGGCCGCCGAGCGGCCAGGTCGGTATCTCATCGAAGACGACTTTGATTGTGAGTTTCGCCTTGCCGGCAAGCCGATTCCCGCGCTCGCGTCGATCGATGCCGCCCAGTCGGTTATCTACACCAACACGTTTTCGAAGAGCCTGTCATCGGCGTTGCGTCTAGCGTACATGGTGTTGCCCGATGAGCTAATGGAGCGGTTTAGGCACAACCTTGGTTTTTACGCCTCGTCGGTGAGCTCTGTTGACCAGGTCGCTTTGGCTCGTTTGCTGGAATCGGGTGATTACGAGCGACATGTGAACCGCGTGCGTGTTCGTGCTCGCGAGGCGCGTGATGGCCTGGCGGCGCTTGTGCGGAAGACATTTCCGGCAGGAGAGGTCTCGATCGAGCATGCAGACGCGGGCCTTTACTGCATCGTGGTTGCGGAGCGTGGCGCGGGCGGAAGCTCTTTTACGCGGGCACTTATGCACTCGAATATCCCTTATATCGATATCGGTGACTGCTTTTGGTGTGCCGATGGCGCATCTGTCCCTAAAAACTTGGCTCGAATCCTTGTCCAGTATGACGATTTGAGTCCAAATGCGCTAAACACCCTGGAATCACAGCTAATGGGGGTGCCCTCTAGCCTAAGTGAGTAGACTTTTGGCGTTATGCCGACCAGACCGTTTTGCAGCAAGTCGTCTACCTGCGGCTTTGCAAGACAAGATGGCCTGCCTGCTCGGGAGTTTCCAAAAAGCCTACTCACTTGCTGTGCAAAGCTTCCGCATGAGAGAAATAGCGGGTTTTCAACAGGACTCCGTCCAGTTCTTGGCAAGCTTTTGGCCAGTTGGGGAAGGATGTTGAAAACTCGGCAGTCCGTTCGGCGCCATTTTTGGTGCGTTCGCGCCAATGCGTGACTGACTGGGTTGAAATTCGTGTTTTCCTGTGCCTATGAAAGATCTACTTTGTGATATATCGGCTTTTAGGTACTGGCGTTTGCCTCCTCAAGTCCGCGCTTTGTGTCCGCCTCTTCCACGACCGGAAGAAGACGGTAGCGCGCAGAGATGTGGTGTAAGAGGCGGGGAATGCCCCGCCTCCGCCCTT
>CALJDJ010000082.1 GCA_938023705.1 uncultured Collinsella sp. | reverse complement strand
GGGACTTAACCCAACATCTCACGACACGAGCTGACGACAGCCATGCACCACCTGTATGGGCTCCTCTCGGCCACGGGGTCTCCCCCGCTTCACCCATATGTCAAGCCCTGGTAAGGTTCTTCGCGTTGCTTCGAATTAAGCCACATGCTCCGCTGCTTGTGCGGGCCCCCGTCAATTCCTTTGAGTTTTAGCCTTGCGGCCGTACTCCCCAGGCGGGACGCTTAATGCGTTGGCTGCGGCACGGGGGGATCGTCCCCCCACACCTAGCGTCCATCGTTTACGGCTGGGACTACCAGGGTATCTAATCCTGTTCGCTCCCCCAGCTTTCGCGCCTCAGCGTCGGTCTCGGCCCAGAGGGCCGCCTTCGCCACCGGTGTTCCACCCGATATCTGCGCATTCCACCGCTACACCGGGTGTTCCACCCTCCCCTACCGGACCCAAGCCGCGGAGGTTCCGGGGGCTTCGGGGGGTTGAGCCCCCCGCTTCGACCCCCGGCCTGCCGGGCCGCCTACGCGCGCTTTACGCCCAATGAATCCGGATAACGCTCGCCCCCTACGTATTACCGCGGCTGCTGGCACGTAGTTAGCCGGGGCTTCTTCTGCAGGTACAGTCTTGACTCTTCCCTGCTGAAAGCGGTTTACGACCCGAAGGCCTCCGTCCCGCACGCGGCGTCGCTGCGTCAGGGTTCCCCCCATTGCGCAAGATTCCCCACTGCTGCCTCCCGTAGGAGTCTGGGCCGTGTCTCAGTCCCAATCTGGCCGGTCGGTCTCTCAACCCGGCTACCCGTTGTCGGCACGGTGGGCCGTCACCCCGCCGTCTACCTGATGGGCCGCGGAGCCATCCCCTCCCGTCGGGGCTTTAGCCGGGGTGCCATGCGGCACCCCGGGGTATCCGGTATTACCCGTCCTTTCGGGCGGCTATCCCGGGGGAGGGGGCAGGTTCTCCACGTGTTACTCAGCCGTTCGCCACTCGCTTCCCTCCGGAGAGGGGTGCCGTTCGACTTGCATGTGTTAGGCGCGCCGCCAGCGTTCATCCTGAGCCAGGATCGAACTCTCCGTCCAAAAATATCTGGGCTTCGAGCCCGTCCGGTCCTCTCAGTCATCGCTGATCGGTTCCGTTCGATTCATATGGTTCTGTATAGGAAAAGGAATTTCTCGGGGCCGCCTCTCGGCGGCCTTGCGAAAAACAAATCCAAGTTAGACCATTTCAAATGGTTCGATGTCTGCCCGGATGCGACACTGAAGTAAGTGTCCATCCTCGCAGTATCCGGTTCTCAAGGTGCACGCCTGCGCTGGTTCCCGGTTCGACCGGGCCGCGCGGCAAGGAGATATATTGCCAGACCGGAGGGCCCCCGGGGGCGGGAATCTGGGCGTACACATTTCCTACACATATTAAAACCCTGCTTACGTTTGCCAGCCGTTCTCTACCGCTCACCGAGGGCCTCTTTATAGTGAAGCGTCATATGGCTAAAGCTGATAGGCTCCCTTAGCCAAGGCACAGCCGGCATCGAGCAACTCATCGCGCTCCTCCACCGAGAACCCCTCGGCGTATACGCGAACCACCGGTTCGGTCCCGCTGGGGCGGATCAGCAGCCAGGTGTCATCCTCGAATGCCAAACGTAAACCATCCATATGGCTTACAGCCTGCGGCGCCTTGCCGCAAATCGATTTAGGATTCATGCCAGGAAGCAGCGTTCGCAGCGATTCGGCGTCTTCGGCCTCAAGGCGCAAATCGCGACGCCCATAGCTCGTCTTACCAAAACTGTCCTCGAGTTGGTCGACCAGAACGCCCAAAGGCGCGTCCGTCTTTGCCATAAGCTCACACAGAATCAGACAGGCGAGGATTCCATCGCGCTCGGGCATATGCGCGGCGATGCCGATACCACCGGCTTCCTCGCCGCCTATGAGGACGCCACCCTTCTTCATCTCTGCCGCTATATATTTGAAACCGACTGGTTTGACGGTCACGCGGCAGCCAAGCGCCTCGGCAATGCGACGCACGAGCGTCGAGCACGAAAGATTGACGACGACGCGTCCCTCCAAATTACGAAATTGAACCAAGTCGCCCAAAACGAGCGCCATGATCTGATGCGGATGTATATATCTGCCGCGCTCGTCAACCGCGCCGATACGGTCGGCGTCGCCGTCGGTCACCAGGCCAGCGCAAGCTCCGTCCTCGATAACCGTATGCTCGCAAGCGTCCACCCACGGCTCAACGGGGTCGGAGCAGATATCTTCTTGGTCAGGCGCCTGCCCGGCGTGAATCTCGTGCACCTCAACGCCAAGCTCGCGCAGCAAGTCGGCTAGATAGCCCTGGGCTGCGCCGCCCATGGGGTCAACAACCACGCGCAGGTGCGCGGCGCGGATGGCTTCGGCATCGACAAACGATGCCACCGCTTGCATATAGTCAGGAATGATATCCGCGGTGCGATATTGCCCCTCGATCCCCATTGGCTCGGGAGCCATGGTCTCTTCGAGCTCTTCGATGACATCCTGGTTGGCGGTCGAGCCGTCACCCATGCGAATCTTGAGACACAGATAACCCTGCGGATGATGGGACCCCGTCACCATGAGCGCGCCGCACGCCTCACCGTCATAAGCCGCCGCCCACGTAAGGGCAGGGGTCGGAACAGGTCGCGAAGCGAGCACGGCGTCTAGCCCGTGCGCTGCTAGCACACCCGCCGCAAGCTCAGCGAACTCGCGCGCCAGGGGCCGAGTGTCGAACCCTATATATACCGTTTTGCCCGGATTGGTCTTTTGCCACAACTCGCCGACGGCATCGGCGATACGGGCAACGTTATCGGCAGTGAAGTCCTCATCGACGCGAGCGCGCCAACCGTCAGTTCCAAAATGAATTATCGCGCACACGCGCAGACACCTCACAGTGTTTGGATCATGGTACGCATGAGGTATACCCGCGATACACGCTCGGCAACCTGCCGGCACCAGCATTCACCATTTGGGCAAATGCTGCCGAGGACATGCAGGCAATAAAAAAACCGCCCCGTATGGAGCGGTTTTGCCCTTTATATATCGAGCGCCTCGGCCATCGCTGCCGTAGTGATTGCCGTGGTTCCACAGCAACTGCCCACCATTGCGGCACCGGCATGTCTCCATTCGATGCATGCGCGCGCGAAAGCTTCGGGGTTCTCGTGCCATACGGGGCCATCCTGAGTCTGGACCGGATCGCCCACGTTGGGACGCACCGTGACGGGAGTAGTCGCCGATGCAACCATCCTGGGCACCGCCGCGTTCGCGGCCGCAAGCGAACAGCAATTAACACCAACCGAGTTTGCGCCGTGTTTTTCGGCGTACAAAACGGCTGCCTCGATGTTGAGGCTATCGCCCAACAGGTCGCCCTTATCGTCAACGACAAAACTCACCAGAACAGGCATGCCGTCGGCGGCATCTCGGGCGCCGGCAAGCATGGGCTGCAAATTACGGATAGACGTCACCGTCTCGATCAGCAGACCGTCAACACCAGCATTGAGCAAGGCGTGCGCCTGTTCGCGCGCAATGCCTCGGATCTCACGAAACTCGGCCGAGTCCTCGGCAAACCACTCAATACCGATCGGACCCATCGAGCCCAGCAGCAGCTGAGGGTGCGCCTGGCGGGCATCGTCGACGGCCCCGCGATTGACCTCCGCCACGGACGGCGCAATCTGGTCGTGCTTGAGGGCATAGCTTGATGCCTGAAAGGTATTGGTAATGAGTACCTGCGCGCCGGCGGCGACATACAAGCGATGGATACGAGAAACGGTCTGCGGCTCTGCCAGATTCCAAAACGCCGGTGGAATATCGGCGGCGTCGTACTCACTCAACAGAACACTGCCCATGGGGCCCTGCGCCAACAAGGTCTCGCTCGACAAGCGGCGCGTAAGTTCCTCGGCACCAAAGCGGTTGTAATAACTCGTATCCATATATATCCCGCTATTCCTCGACGCTGATTCCCTGCTTTTCGAGATAGGCGAGCCAGCGGTTCATCGTGTCCTCGGATAGCGCATGCTCCATCATGCAGGCCTCGGAATCGGCTCGCTCAAATTCGACACCGAGCTCCTGAACCAAAAACGTGCGGATGAGGCGATGACGGTACCAGATAGCCGTACCAACCTCGCGGCCGCGATCGGTCAGGACTACCTTGCCGTAGTGCGATTGCTCGACAAGTTCGGATGCTTTGAGCGCCGAAACCGCTTTATTGACCGATGCCTTGGAGACGCCAAGGCGCTGCGCGATGTCGACCGATCGCACGCCGTTGGTTTCCCCCTCTTCGCTTTCAATGCGAACCATGCACTCCAAGTAGTCTTCGTTCGCCACCGTCAGATGTAGTTCGCGCGAGCTATTTGTCGTATCCATGATCTTCCGTCCCTTCTGCATTCATTGGCTGATTCTACCCCATCCAAGCGTCGCGGTATGCCGTGGCATACCGTGCTAGAGTTCTTGTTGCACACGACGACCAAGATTGGAGCGGTCTTTATGGAAAACACCACCACGAACCCCGATGTCCTCGAGCGCTTTTTGCGCTACGTCCAGATCAACACGCAGTCCGAGGATGCAAACTGCGACCAGGTACCCTCGAGCGCCGTTCAGTTTGACCTTGCCAACGTGCTGGCTGAAGAGCTGCGCGAGCTTGGTGCGGAAGATGCCCACGTGACCGAGCACGCCTATGTCTGCGCGCATATCCCCGCAAGTGTGGGCGCTGAGGACAAGCCCGCCCTGGGCCTGATCGCCCATCTCGACACCACCGAAGTTGCACCGGGCGCCGGCGTGAAGCCGCACATCGTGCACTACGAAGGCGGCGACCTGGTCTGCGGCACGGTTGACGGTAAGCCCGTTGCCATGAGTACCGCCAAGCTTCCCGCCCTGAACGACCTCGCGGGTGAGGACCTGGTCTGCAGCGATGGCACCACGCTGCTGGGCGCGGACGACAAGGCAGGCGTCGCCGAGATCATGTCGCTTGTCGCGCGTATCGCTCAGGACCCTTCTCTGCCCCATCCCGCACTCGGCATTTGCTTCTGCCCTGACGAGGAGATCGGCCACGGAGCCGAGCTGCTGGATATCGATACCTTTGGCTGCAAGTACGCCTACACGGTCGACGGCGGCCCCATCGGCGAGCTGGAGTGGGAGTGCTTTAACGCCGCCGAGGTGACCGTCCGCTTTGAGGGCCAGTCCATCCACCCGGGCGACGCCAAGGACCGTATGGTCAACGCAGGCAATCTGTTCTGCGACTTCAACGCGTTGCTCCCCTACGTGCAGCGCCCGGAGTATACGGAAGGCTACGAGGGCTTTTATCACCTTGAGGGTGTATCTGCGACCGTCGATCACGCCACAGCGCGCTATATCGTCCGCGACCATGACGCCGCCAAGTTCCAGCAGAAACTCGACCTTATTGATGCCGCCGCCTCGATGCTCAACCAGCGTCTGGATGAGGAGCGCGTGACAGTCGAGATTAAGCAGCAGTATCGAAATATGGCCGAGATCGTTCGTGACTATCCCGAGCTTATTGATGTTGCCAAGGAAGCCTACCTTGCCTGCGGCGTTGAGCCCCAAGTGCTGCCGATTCGTGGCGGCACCGACGGCGCTCAGCTGTCGTTCCGCGGTCTGCCCTGCCCCAACCTTTCCACCGGCGGCTATTGCTACCACGGCGTCAACGAGTTTGTCCCGGTCAGTTCGCTCGTCAAGATGACCGACGTGCTCCAGGAGCTCGTCGCCCGCTTTGCATAAGCCTGGCTGCATAAGCCCAAAAGACGAATCGCCCCGTCCTCTACAGAGAACGGGGCGGTTTTTGATACAAGGGGAGCAGTCAACATCGCAGGTTGAGCCAACGTCAGCGAGCGACGTCCAAGGCGAACAAGTTGGCATGAAAAAGGCAGGGCATTGACCTTCTGGTCATGCCCTGCCTTTTGAATGACAAATTGTCGCCTTGGGCGGCGCGCAGCGTCGAGTCGTTACGGCGTTTGGTAAAACGCCGTAACTTAGTAGTTGGCTTCGTAGCCGTTGCCGTCGCCGGTGGGCTGTTCGTAGTAGTCCGAATCGCTCGAATCGCTTGAATCATCGGAATCGTCAGAGCTGACCGATGAGGTTGCGGTACCGTTTGCGTAGTCGTCAGACGTGTTGTTGTTCAGGTCGCCGATCGTAGAGCTGGAACCGTCGGAAAGACCCATGGTGTTGGGACCCTTGGGATCCTTGCCGGCATCGACGCGCTCCATCATTTCCTTGAGTTCGTCCTCGTAGACAAAGACGTAGCTCACACCGTCGATCATGGTGCTGTCGTCGGCGTACGAGGGCAGGTTGGCCGAGTAGATACCGTCGACATCCATACCGCGCATGGCATTGACCGTAGCCACGATATCCTGAACGCTCATATCGGTTACGAGCATATCGGACAGCGAATTAACCAGGCCAAAGATCTTCGTGGCATCGAAGTTATTGAGAATCTGGTTGGCAAGGGCGCCAAGCACCTGACGCTGGTGGCGCATGCGCGTGTAATCGCCGTCGGCATAGGTGTAGCGGCAGCGGGCATAGGTAAGGGCGGTGGCACCGTCCATATGCTGCTGGCCAGCGGTAATCTTAATATCCAGGTGCTCGGGGTCGTCAACATCATCGGTTGCGTTAATGTCGATACCGCCAACCGAATCAATCAGCGCCTGCATACCGTCGAAGCTGACCTCGGCATAGTGGGAAATCTGAACACCGCACAGCTCGTTGACCGCCTCGACCATGGCCTCGGCGCCGCCAACGGTATGGCAGGCGTTGATCTTCATGGTCTCGCCCTTGTACTCGACCTTGGTGTCGCGCGGAACGGAAATGAGCGTCGCCTGCTTTTGCGTGGGGTCGATGCGTGCCAGGATAATCGAGTCGGCACGATACGTATCCTCGCCCGGACGGCCGTCGGTACCAAGAAGCAGCACGTAGAACGGATCCTTTGCCTCATCGGTGTCAACCAGAACCCGACGCAGATTGTCGGTAATGACATTAGAATCGCCGAGCTTGCCCATAATGGTGGCAAACCACAGGCCGGCAGCGGTAGTGGCACTCAACAGCACGCCAAGCACGACAATGAGCGCGACGTGACGAATCGTGTGGCTACGACGACGTTGGCGAGCGCGCTCGGAATAGCGAGCCACGTTATCGCGACTGTAGATCTTGGCCTGCGCACCAGTTGAGGGTCTTCGGGTGGTGGTATCTGCGAGGGGCTTTTTATTAAACATAGGCAACCTGTATTAGTAGATGACGGGATCGGGGACGGTAGCATGCTCGACATGCGCGCCGAGCGCCTGCAGCTTTTCGACAAACTGCTCGTAGCCGCGCTTGATGTGATGGATAGCCGAAACCTCGGTCGTCCCGTCGGCGATCAAGCCCGCTACGACGAGGGCCGCTCCGCCGCGCAGATCGGGCGAGGTAACCTGTGCACCCGAGAAGCCCTTGACGCCATGAATCATGGCATGATGGCTCTCGATACGAATGTCGGCACCCATGCGCACCAGCTCAGAGGCAAACATAAAGCGATTCTCGAAGATGTTTTCGGTAATAACAGAACTGCCGTCGGCAAGGGCGGAGAGCACCATAATCTGCGCCTGCATGTCGGTCGGGAAACCGGGGAACGGAAGCGTCTGGATGTCGACCGGCTTGATACGCTCGGCACGGTTCACATGGACGCCATCCTCGACGCGCTCGCAGTCGATACCCATGAGCTCCATCTTCTTGAGCACCATGCCCAAGTGAATGGGGCAAAAGCCCGTGACATCGACACCGCGATCGTCGGCCATCAACGCACCGGCAACGATAAAGGTACCGGCCTCGATGCGGTCGCCCACCACGCGATGGGTAACGGGATGGAGCTCTTCCACGCCTTCGATAGTCACGACGGGCGTACCGGCGCCAACAATCTTGGCGCCCATCTCGTTGAGCATGTTAGCGAGATCGACGATCTCGGGCTCGCGGGCGGCATTGTCGATAACCGTGGTGCCCTGTGCGCGCACAGAGGCCATGATGAGGTTCTCGGTCGCACCGACGCTGGCGAACTCGAGCGTGACGGTGGTACCGCGCAGGCCCTGAGGCGCGCTGGCGTTGATGTAGCCGTGGGCGGTATCAAACTCGACGCCCAGGGCCTCAAGACCAAGAATATGCATATCGATCTTGCGAGCACCCAGGTTGCAGCCGCCCGGCATGGCAATTTTGGCGCGATGGAAGCGGCCCAGCAGGGGTCCCATGACGGCGGTGGAAGCGCGCATCTTGGCAACGAGCTCGTAGGGGGCCTCCCATGAATCGACCTGAGAGGTATCAATCTCGAGCGTGTGCTCGTCGAGAACATCGATCGTAGCGCCCATGCCCTTGAGCACCTTGCCCATCACGTGGACATCGGAAATATCGGGCACGTTCTGCAGCGTCGTCTTGCCCGGCGCCAGAAGCGTTGCCGCCATGAGTTTGAGCGCGGAGTTCTTGGCGCCCGAGACGGGCACGGAGCCTCCGATGGCGTGGCCACCCTCAACGCGGATAATATCCAAGGTCTACCCTTTCAAAAAGCATGCCCGGGGTGGCTGGGCCATCCCGGGCATGATGTGTTCGCAAATGGTCGAACGCTAAATCGTTTGACTATTGGGCAAGCTTGAGCTTACACCATGCGATTTCATTATAGAGGTAGGCGCGGCGTGCATCATCCTCCGACAAATTACCCAGCTTCTCTTCAAAACCTTGAATATCAGCTTTAAGCTTGTCGGCATCGACGGTCGCCAAATCGCAAGCGCGCTCGGCGAGAACGGTCACGACATCGTCCGCAACCTGGGCATAGCCGCCGGCCACGGCAAACGTGTGGTCGACAGTGCCCATGGCCTTATCGGAAACGCGAACGTAACCGCGGTCGATCGTGCAGATCTCGCTGGAGTGAGCAGGCAGAACACCAAACTCGCCATCCGTGGACGGAATCGACACAAACGCAGCGTCGCCCTCATAGGCGCAGCTCACGGGGCACACGATGCGGATACGCATAACCTACTTCTCCCCCATCTTGCGGGCGCGCTCGCGCACGTCCTCAATCGTGGAAGCATAGCGGAAAGCCTGCTCGGGCAGGTCATCGGCCTTGCCGTCGACAATCTCGGCGAAAGAGCGGACGGTATCCTCGACGCGGACGTAGACACCGGGGTTGCCGGTGAACTTCTCGGCGACGTGGAAGGACTGCGAGAGGAACTGCTGAATCTTACGGGCACGGTTGACCGTAAGGCGCTGCTCCTCGGACAGCTCGTCCATACCCAGAATGGCGATGATGTCCTGAAGGTCGGAGTACTCCTGCAGGAGCTCCTGGACCTTGACGGCGACACGGTAGTGCTCCTCGCCGACGATCGAGGGATCGAGAGCGTCGGAGGAAGACGCGAGCGGGTCGATAGCCGGGAACAGGCCGAGCGACGAAATGCTACGCGAAAGAACCGTGGTGGCGTCGAGGTGCGTAAACGTCGTGGCAGGCGCCGGGTCGGTCAGGTCGTCTGCGGGGACGTAGACAGCCTGGACGGAGGTAATGGAGCCCGTCTTGGTCGAGGTAATGCGCTCCTGGAGGTCGCCCATCTCGGTTGCCAGCGTGGGCTGGTAACCAACGGCGGACGGCATACGGCCCAGCAGTGCGGAAACCTCGGAACCTGCCTGGGAGAAGCGGAAGATGTTGTCGATGAACAGCAGAACGTCCTGGCCGCGATCGCGGAAGTACTCAGCGGTGGTAAGGCCGGCCAGACCGATGCGCAGACGCGCTCCGGGCGGCTCGTTCATCTGACCATAGACCAAGCAGGTCTTGTCGATAACGCCAGACTCGCTCATCTCGAGGAACAGGTCGGTGCCCTCGCGGGTACGCTCGCCGACGCCGGTGAACACCGAGGTGCCGCCGTGCTCCTGGGCGAGGTTGTTGATGAGCTCCTGAATCAGAACGGTCTTGCCGACGCCGGCGCCGCCGAACAGGCCCGTCTTGCCGCCACGGATGTAGGGCTCGAGCAGGTCGACGGCCTTGATGCCGGTCTCGAAGATCTCGGTCTTGGTGGTGAGCTCGTCAAAGCGGGGCGCTGCATGGTGGATGGGGTAGAACTCCTCCACCTCGGGCATGGGCTTGCCGTCGACGGGCTTGCCCATAACGTTCCAAATTCGGCCGAGCGTCTTGGGGCCAACGGGCATCTTCATGGGCTCACCGGTATCGGTGGCGATGAGGCCGCGCTGCAGGCCGTCGGTCGAGGACATGGCAACCGTGCGGACGACGCCGCCCGGAAGCTGGCTCTCGACCTCGAGGATCGTGCTCAGATGACCGATCGGGGTCTCGGCCTCGACCGTGAGCGCGTTGTAGATCGGGGGCACCGCGCCGTCAAACTTGACGTCGACGACAGGGCCGATGATTCGCACGATGCGACCATCACCGGCAGTCGTCTTCTTGGTGGCTTCCTCGACCGCAAGCTTTACGGTGTTATTAGCCATTACTGTTCCTCCAATGCTGAGGCTCCGCCGACGATCTCGTTAATCTCGGTCGTGATCGAAGCCTGGCGCACGCGACTATACGTGCGGGTAAGGGTCGAGATGATCGCGGTGGCGTTTTCCGTCGCGGAGTGCATGGCCTTGCGGCGTGCACCCTGCTCGGCAGCCGCCGAATCGATCAGGGCCTGGTAGATGACCGTCAGGATATAAGACGGCACAAGCTTGCCGAGAACATGCTCGGGAGAGGGCACGAACTCGAACGTGGACGAGATGCGCTTAGGGGCGTCGGTCTCGTTCTTACGCGGACCGTGGGCCATAGCGATCATCTCGGGATCGAGCGGCAACAGATGCTCGACGCGAAGCTCCTGATCCACGCGGTTCTTGGCGTGGTGGTAGACAAGCTCGACACGGTCAAGCTCACCGGCACGATACGCATCGCAGATATGAGAGGAGATCATGCGGGCCTGATTGAAATCGGGCTCAGAGGAGTTGCCCTCAAAGTGCATGACGACGTTTGCGCGGTCACGGAAATACGTGGCCGGTTTGCGCCCACACGCGATGATCTCGCACTCGATGCCGTCGTTCGCCCAAGAAGCGGCGAGCTTTTCGGCCGTGCGCTCCACCGTCGTATTGAAACCGCCGGCAAGGCCGCGGTCAGAAGCAATGACGACAATCAGGCCACGCTTAACGCTCTCATGCTTCTGCAGCATGGGATCGGTGCCCGAACAGGAGGCGTCGCCGGCGACCGTCAACATGACGTCGGTCAGCGCCTCCTTATAGGGCTCGGCCTGCTTGGAGCGATCGAGGGCACGACGGATCTTGGCCGTAGAGACCATCTCCATCGTGCGCGTGATCTGCTTGGTCGTGGTAACCGAGGAGATTCGCTTCTTAATGTCGCGAAGGTTGGCCATGGGGCTTAGTTCTCCTCTGATCCAGAAACATCCGAATGGTGCTTGGCCATGAACTGCTGCTTGAAGTCGCCGATGACGCGCAAGAGCTCAGCCTTGGTGTCATCATCGATCTTCTTGGCGCGAACCTTGTCGAGCAGCGAACCAAAGCCATTGTCCATGTACTCGATGAGCTCGGCACGGAAGGGCAGCACGTCGGCGATCTCCAGGTCATCCAGGAAGCCCTCGTTGCCAGCGAACAGCGTAACGATCTGCTCGCCAACCTCAAACGGCTTGTAACGCGGCTGCTTCAGGAGCTCGGTCATGCGAGCACCATGGGTCAGCTGCTTCTGAGTAGCCTCGTCGAGGTCGGAGCCGAACTGCGTAAAGCCAGCGAGCTCCTGGTACGAAGCGAGGTCCAGGCGAAGGTTGCCGGCAACCTGCTTCATAGCCTTGGTCTGAGCGTCGCCACCGACGCGGGACACGGAGATGCCCACGTCGACTGCCGGGCGCTGACCCTGGAAGAAGAGCTCGGACTGCAGGTAGATCTGACCATCGGTAATGGAAATGACGTTGGTCGGAATGTAGGCCGAGACGTCGCCGTCCTGGGTCTCGATGATCGGCAGTGCCGTCATGGAGCCGTAACCGTTCTTCTTGGACATCTTGACGGCACGCTCGAGCAGACGAGAGTGCAGGTAGAAGATGTCGCCAGGATAGGCCTCGCGTCCGGGCGGACGATGCAGCGTCAGCGACATCTGACGGTAGGCCACAGCCTGCTTGGACAGGTCGTCGTAGATGACGAGCACGTGGCCGCCGGGGTTGGTCTCGCTGGCGGGCTTGCCGTCCTCGCCGTTGTACATGAAGAACTCGCCGATAGCGGCACCGGCCATAGGCGCGATGTACTGCATAGGGGCGGAATCGGCAGCGGTGGCCGAAACGATGATGGTGTAGTCGAGCGCACCGTGCTGAGCGAGGGTCTCGCGGATGTTGGCAACCGTGGAGGCCTTCTGGCCGATGGCGACATAGATGCAGACCATGCCCTTGCCGCGCTGGTTGAGGATAGCGTCGATGGCGATGGCGGTCTTACCGGTCTTACGGTCGCCGATGATGAGCTCACGCTGACCGCGGCCAATAGGCACCATGGAGTCGATAGCGAGCAGACCGGTCTGAACCGGCTCGCACACCGGGGTACGATCGATGACGCCGGGAGCCTTGAACTCGATGGGGCGACGGTGCGTGGCGACGATGTCGCCCAGGCCGTCGATGGGCTGGCCGAGCGGATTGACGACGCGGCCGAGCATGGCACGGCTCACGGGGATATCCATAATGCGGCCAGTGGTGCGGCACTCGTCGCCTTCCTTGATGGAGTCGACGGCACCAAACAGAACGGCGCCGACCTCGTCACGGTCAAGGTTCTGGGCAAGGCCGAAGACGGTCTCACCGGTATCGGAGCTCTTGAACTCCAGAAGCTCGCCTGCCATGGCGCTCTTGAGGCCGGAGACGCGCGCGATGCCGTCGCCTACCTCGTCGACCGTTGAAACCTCATGCGTATCGACCGTCGCGGAGAGGCTCGTGAGCTGCTCCTGCAGTTTCTTGGCGATATCCTGGGCATTGAGGGTTTCGGACATTAGGCTTCACCTCCGTACGAATTAGCAGAGTTTGCGAGGGTCTCCTGCGCGATGCGCAGCTGCGTCTTGACGGAAATGTCACGACGCTCGCCGCGGGCCTCGAGCACCAGGCCGCCCACGATAGACGGGTCGACCTGCTCGATAAGGAATACCTTGCGGCCGAAGTCCTGCTCGCATTTCTTAGTGATGGTTTGACGCAGCTCGTCGTCGAGCGGGATCGCCGTGGTGACGGTCACGCCCACTACATCCTCGTCTTCCTCGGCAACATACTTAAAGGCAGCTGCCACCTTGGGAAGAAGGTCGAGCTGGTCGCGCTTGGACATGGTGTCGAGCACGGCGATGATCTCGGGGCTGGCAGAAGCCAAGCGCTCGATCATCTCGAGGTCCTCGAACACATGGTTCTCGGCCTTAGCGGCTTCCAGAAGGGAGCGCGCGTAGGTCTCGAGCACCTTGTCCTGATAGCGGCTAGTCGGCATTCAGGCTACCTGCTTCCTGGATGTAGCGCTCGATGAGCTTCTTCTGCTCGGCATCGTCCTCGAGTGCCTCGCCCACGATCTTGGTGGCGACGGCAACGGACAGGTCGGCGATGGAGCTCGCGGCACCGGCGTAAATGGACTTGCGCTCGTCCTCGACGGTCGTGTGGGCCTTGGCGATGATCTCCTCGGCCTCCTTGTGAGCAGCCTCGATGATACGGGCGCGCTCGGACTCGGCGTCCTTACGGGCCTCGAGAACGATGTCGGCAGCCTGACGACGGGCGTCGGTGACGATCGAGTCGGACTCAGCGCGCTTGGCGATAGCCTCCTGCTTGGTCTTCTCGGCCTCGTCGAGGCTCTCCTCGATCTTCTTGCCGCGCTCCTCCATGGTTTTCATGATGCCCGGCAGGGCAACCTTGGCCAGCACGATCCAGATGATCAGGAAGGCGATAAGCGCCGGGATGAACTCCGCCATCTTAGGGATGAGGATGTCCGCACCGGCAGCGCCGTCCTCGGCGAACGCGGAAACCGGCATGAGCAGCGCGGCCGCGGACGCGGAGAGTGCGATCGCGCTCTTCTGGGATGAAAGATTCATACTTGACGCTCCGTGCTATTTAACGATCAGCGCGACAACGAAGCCGATCAGAGCCAGAGCCTCGCCGAAGGCGGAGCCCATGATGAAGACGGTGAACACGCGGCCCTGGACCTCAGGCTGACGAGCCATAGCACCCGTAGCACCCAGAGCAGACAGGCCGATAGCAAGACCAGCGCCGATAACACCGAGACCGTAACCGATAACTCCCACGATTCCTCCTTTGTCGTGCGTGTCTTATTTCACGCAGGATAACCTTTTTATAACTGCCGGGCTCCATGGGTACGGGCACCGGCGGTTTAACGAATTGCTTACCTTTAAGGCGCGAACGGAGGTCTACTCCTCCTCCGCGACCTCCTCTGCCTCGGAGACATACACGGCGGTAAGGACCGTGAAGACGTAAGCCTGAATGGCGCCGACCACAAGCTCGATCGCATAAATCAGGATGAGGATGGCAAGCCAGGCCAGCGAAGGCAGGGCGCCGACGGCGTGGGCCGCGGAAACCTGCTGAAGCAGCGGCTGCATGAACATGCTCGCCATGATGGCGAACGAGCCCATGACCACGTGTCCTGCGAACATGTTGCAGAACAGACGGACGGCGAGCGTAATGAGGCGCAGGAAGGTCGAGAAAAGCTCGACGACCCACACAAGCACGTTCATCGGGAAGCTCACGCCCTGCGGGGCGAGGCTCTTGATGTAGCCGATCACGCCGTGAGCCTTGCATCCGTAGTAGATGAAGTACACGAAGGCGAAGATGGCGAGCGCGGCGGTGGAGCCGATTGCACCGGTGCCGGGCTTCATTCCCGGGATCAGGCCGATCATGTTATTGATCAGGATGAACAGGAAAAGCGAGCACAGGAACGGGAAGTGCTTCTTCCAGTTCTCACCCACGACGCCCTTGCCGATATCGTTCTCGACGTACTCGATGATGTACTCGAAACCGTTGACGAAGAAGCCCTTGGGAACCAGGGTCTGCTTCTTCTTGAACACGGCCAGGACGATCAGGAGCACGATCGTGGAGACGATCAGCCAAAATGAGTACTGCGTGATACCGCAGCTCAGATCGCCCACGACAGGGGTGGAGCTGAACTCGCTGACCAGATGATTAATCTCATCAGGCAGCTTTTCAAAAATTTCCACGACTTACCTTTCGACCTCATGAGGATCCCGCAGCGCCTTGGCGACACGGACCGTACAGGCGGCCATAAAGGCCACGAAGCCGATCGCCTCGCCCAGGAGGAACATGCGAAATGCCTCTCCGAACAACGCAAACACAACCAAGGTAAAGACGAGCAGGGCGATTGCCGAGACCGCCAGACTCACCATGCCCTTGAGCATGTCCGCATTCTGCTTATCGTCAAGAACCGGCTTGAGCGTAAAAACAAAGGGAAGAAAGGCAATTGCGCCCGCGATGGCGCCTGCAACGATAGCGAGCAGATCGGCTATCTGAAACACTGGCGTCCTCACTTTCCTTTTAACGCTTCACAGAACAGTTCCCGCCAAACATTGGTGACTATTGTACGAGCCAATCGCTAAAGTACAACCGAAAAAGCATCGGTTAATACGCACCTGTTCGTTTTCTTAAGACCTTCTTTATGCCGCAGGTACGGTAATACGTTTTTCTCGAACCCTGCAGGGCAAAACGTCCGTTAACAGGAGTGCGCGTGGGCGTCTTTTGCTCGCCCGCGCGCACCGTTTCTTCGTATTTGCAGCCGCGGCCGTTTAGCCCAGCGACTAGAGCGTGCCGTAGATGCGGTCGCCGGCGTCGCCCAGGCCGGGAACGATGTAGGCGGCCTCGTTGAGATGGTCATCGATGGCGCACGTATAAATATGTACGTCAGGATCCTTCTCGGTCAGCGACTTGAGGCCCTCGGGCGCGGCGACGATGCACAGCATGCGGATGTCCTTGACACCGCGCTCGCGCAGGTAGCTGATAGCCATCTCGGCCGAACCGCCCGTGGCGAGCATGGGGTCGACAACCAGGCAGATACGCTGGTCGATATCCTTGGGCATCTTGCAGTAATACCCATGCGGCTCGTGGGTGACCTCGTCGCGCTCCATGCCGATGTGGCCCACGCGAGCGGAGGGCACCAGGTCGAGGATGCCGTCGACCATGCCAAGGCCCGCACGCAGGATGGGCACGATGGCGAGTTTCTTGCCGGCAAGCTGTTTGAACGTGGCGGTAGTGATGGGGGTCTCGACCTCGACGTCTTCCATAGGCAGGTCGCGCATGGCCTCGTAGCCGTCAAAGAGCGCAAGCTCGCGCACGAGCTGGCGGAACTGGTTGGTGCCGGTGTTTTTATCGCGCAGGATCGACAGCTTGTGCTGAACGAGCGGGTGATCGACAAGCGTCACACGGGACGCATCATAGGTGACGGTCATGGGTTGATTGCCCCTTTCGTTGCGGCCGCAAAACGGCCTTGCTGACAAGGCGCGCAGCAATGTTGCCGCCGCACGCCATGCATTAGTTTAGCGGTTTGTTGTATCGAGCAGCCCATCGCAGCCCTACTGTGCGGTACTGAGCGAGCGCCTGACTGCATCACACCAGCCCGCAAGGTTTTGTTCGCGGCGCTCGGCGGACATGTGGGGAAGGAAGGTCCTAACGATCTGGGCATTTTGCTCCAGCTCTTCCAGGTCTTCCCAATAGCCGACGGCAAGACCCGCCAAGTACGCGGCACCGATTGCCGTGGTCTCCACCGTCTCGCATTGCAGCACGGGAATATCCAGCAGGTCGGCCTGGAATTGCATGATGAACTCGTTGCGCGAGGCACCGCCATCGACAGACAGGCGCTCGATCGAAAGCCCCACGTCCTGCTCCATGGCGCGCAGCACGTCGTAGCTCTGATATGCCATGGATTCGCAGGCGGCACGTACGATGGTCGCACGGCTCGAGGCGCCGGTCAGACCGCACACGATACCGCGGGCATGCGGGTCCCACCAGGGAGCGCCCAGACCCGCAAAGGCGGGAACGAAGTAGCAGCCCTCGTTGTCGCTAATCGAAGCGGCGAGTTGTGCCGACTCGCTCACGCTCGAGATGATGCCCATGTTGTTGCGAAGCCAGTTCATGGTGGAACCGGCAGCAAAGATGGAGCCCTCGAGCGCATAGCTGATCTTCCCGTTCGCAGCGATACCGATGGTGGAGACCAGACCGTTCTTGGATTCGACGATCTCGTCGCCGGTGTTCATGAGCATAAAGCAGCCCGTGCCATAGGTGTTTTTGGTCTGGCCGGGATGGAAGCAGCAGTGACCGAACAGCGACGCCTGCTGGTCGCCCGCCACACCCATGATGGGCGGCATGTTGGTCATGATGTCGCTCGCGACGCGGCCGTAGTCACCCGAGCTCCAGCGAACCTCGGGCATCATGGAACGTGGAACGTCAAAGAGCGCCAGCAGGTCGTCGTCCCAATCGAGCGTATGGATATTAAAGAGTGCCGTGCGGCTGGCATTGGTGTAGTCGGTGGCAAAGACCTGGCCGCCGGTGAGGTTGTAGATGAGCCAGGTGTCGACGGTGCCAAACATGAGGTCGCCCGCCGCCGCGCTCTCGCGTGCGCCGTCGACGTTGTCGAGAATCCACTGTACCTTGGAGGCCGAGAAATACGGGTCGAGCGTGAGTCCCGTGCGGGAGCGCACCAGCTCCTCGCAACCCTGTTCAACCAACGCGTCGATTGCCGGCGCGGTACGGCGGCACTGCCATACGATGGCGTTATAGATCGGCTGACCGCTCACGCGGTCCCAGACCACCGTGGTCTCGCGCTGGTTGGAGATGCCGATGGCGGCAATGCGGTCGGAGTGGATACCGCTCTTAAACTGGACTTCCATCATGACGGCGATCTGGCTGGCAAGGACCGCCATGGGGTCTTGCTCTACCCAACCGGGACGTGGGAAGCTGGTTTTGACGCTGCGACGTGCCTGCGCGACGATGCATCCGTACTCGTCGACGATGGTCGCAAGTACCGAGGTGGTGCCGCAGTCGAGCGCCATGATGTAGGAACCGCCAAAGTTAAACGAGGCATCTTCCATGCCCAGGCTGCCCAGATTCAACGACATCGCTTACACCTTTCTATTGCATCGGGTCGGACAGGACCCGTTCGATCTCTGATGCGGGAAGTGCGCCTTGGCGCAGGATCTGGAGCCCGCCGTGCTGGAACGACACGATGGTCGAGGCGTCGCGACACGGGGTCTCACCGGCGTCGACGGCAACATCGACCCCCTCCAGGATGCGACCCTCGACGGCGGCAAAGCTTGCCGGCGAGGGCGCACCGTGCGTGTTGGCGCTGGTGCAGGCAAGGGGGCTGCCACAGGCGCGAATGAGCGCCTGCACCACGGGCGAGGCCGAAGCGCGAAGTGCCACCGTGTCGTCGGCGGCGCGCATAAAGGTCGGCACGCAGGGGGCCGCCTTGACCACGATAGTCAGGGCGCCCGGCCAGCATCGTCGGGCGAGCACGCGGGCCTCGTTAGGGATATCCACGCCATAGCGGTCGAGTGCCTCGGCATCATCGACCAGCCAGGCAACCGTTTGGGTGAGCTCGCGCTGCTTGAGGGTAAAGATACGACGATAGCCGGTGCCGAGCGCAGGAACTGCGGCGCCATTGACGGCAGCCTGCGGGTCGCGCGGCCACGAGGGGGATTCGCTTGTGTCTTGGGGTACGGCGTCCGAGAAGGCATTGACTGCCACGGCGACGCCATAGACGGTCTCGGTCGGGATCAGGGCCAGTCCGCCACAGCCGAGTACCTCGGCCGTACGCTCAACGGCAAGCCGATGCGGCTCGCGCGCTCCCTCGTATACCCGATAGACCGTCTGCATGTGTATGCCAGCCCCTTACGCTCTGGTGCAAGTTTGTTTACTGAGGGGCATTCTCGCACGAAACGTTCAATCCATTTGCCCACAGCGCATGTTGGTTTGGTGAGCGGCTCTAGTAGTCGGTGAAAGTGAGGGGGTTATTGGACTGCGACGAACTTCTTTGGCCTGCCGGCGTGGCGTTTTTGGGCGGCGTAGCGCTCGATGCTGTCTATCGTTATCATCCGACGGCCATCGACGAGTTCAACAACGAGTTTTCCGGCTTTGACCAGCGCGGTAATCCGCGGAGCGGAGACTTTGAGGTCCAGCGCTGCGTCTTTAAATGTTCGGCACGCCGCTTCCCGAGCGTCCTCGTGGTCGATTTCGACTGAAAGGGCCACGACCTCGGCCGAGCGTTCGTACCCTGCCGGAGTCAAACCGTTGTTGAGGTCGTCGGCCAAAAACGCCATCAGCGCCTCGGTGGCATGGGCAATCGCTTCTTCGCGCGTATCGCCATCGGCAAAGGCGCCGGGAATCTGCGGGAAGCTGGCGCAGTAACCGTCGTCTTCTTTTATGAGAACGCAGTCATAGGTAAATCGCTGCCTCATTTTGCCTCCAACTACCATCCAGCTTGGCGACGAATACTTGCCCACGTGCCCTTCTTTGGTCGATCACCACCAGAGCCGTTCACGGTGACAACACGGTCACCAGAAACATACTTAGCATGACTCCCGACTTGCGCGACCTTCACGAATCCATCGTGCTTGAGTAGGGCAATGATTTCCCGAAAGGTAGGAGGTTGCATGGGCCGACCTCTTTCAGCCGTCCTAATTATAAATTAATTTATAATTTTTGCTAACCAGTTAATAAATATTACTGGCGCTGTTTGGGCTCGGTGACGATGGCTCGGACGATGCGGGGGCGATCGGTGAGGTCGTGGACGATGCGCACGTCCGACAGACCCGCTTGGCGGCAGAGCTCGGCCGCAGCGTCGAGCGCGCCCTCGTAGAGCTCGCAGGCAAAGAGGCCGCCGGCGCGCAACATGTAGGGCGCCGCGTTGAGCAGGCGGCGGAAGATGTCCAGGCCGTCGGCGCCACCCTCGAGCGCCAGATCGGGCTCAAAGTCCTTGACCTCGTGCGGCAGCGAGCGCATGACATCGGTGGGGATGTAGGGCGGGTTGGAGACGAGTACGTCAAAGGTGCCCCACTCTTCACGGGGAATGGAGCTCACCAGGTTCGTGAGACTGAAGGCGACCTCGTCGGACGTGAGGCCAAGCGCATCGCGGTTTTTGGTAGCAAGGTCGATGGCGCGCGGCTCGATATCGGTAGCAGTGCAGGTGACGTGGCCGCGACGCTCCCAGGCGATCGAGAGCGAGATACAGCCCGTGCCGCAGCCGACCTCGAGAACGCGGGCAGTGCGGGGCTCGGCTGGGGCAGGCGCAGCGGCATCCTGAGCTGAAACCGTCTCCTGGTCGGCACCCTCGATGGCGATGCCGTATTCGTCGAGCTCGGGCTCGGCGGCTTCCGCGGCTTCGGCTTCTGCTGCTTGCGCGGCGGCTTCCTCGGCCTCGCGATCGGCCAGTTCCTCGGCATAGGCACGGCTGCCCAGTACGTCGCCGCCTAGCGCCGCCTCATCGGCAGCCGTCAGGTTAGCGGCACGACGCTCGGCAGTCGCCCGTTCGTCGGCCAATGCGGCCTCGGCCTTGCGCGCCTCCTCGACCTCATCGTTCCAAGGCAGCTCAACACGCTGACGGGCAGCGGCCTCGGGGCTCAGTACCTCGGCATCCAGATAATTGAGGACTTCCTCGACGAGCATCTCGGTCTCGGGGCGCGGAATGAGCACACCGGGGGCGCACGCGACGTCGATCATGCGAAACTGCGTGCTGCCCGTGATGTATTGCAGCGGCTCGCCCTTAGCGCGGCGGACAACGGCCGCATGCATGGTCTCGAGCTGGGCCGCGTTAAGCGTCTCGTCCATACGCATATATAGGTCAATGCGCGCCAGGCCCGTGGCGGCGCACAGCAGCCACTCGGCAGAAAGACGGGGGTGCTCCTCGCCGCGCTCGGCCAGGTACTCCTTGGTCCACTCGAGACAACGCTTGATGGTCCAGATCTCGTTTGCCATGGGGTCCTCCCCTCTTAAGCGCCGGGCGGCGCGCGAATGTCGGAGCAGATTGTAAGCGAGGCCAGCGCTTGACAAGGGACGATTGAAGGCGATTATCGAGAATCAGCCCAGATTTTTGCTTGGAGCCCACCTGAATTGTTCATTCGTCGACGTCTAAATCTGCATCCGTCAAGTTTTTGGCAAGGTTGCCCCAAAACTGACCAATATCTAACCAAATACTTGCCACATCGCTTGACGCGCGACGCGCCAAAAAAGGCCCCGCGACTTCTTGAACGATATTTTGAGCAATATTTTCGATAGCAGATATATGCCGTCAATTACCTTAAGCAGGTAAGCAGCTCAAATGCCATAACAGCCGACTGAATAACATCTCAAAGCAATGTACCCAACCTAGTCATTTAAGAACGTCCCCAATGACTACATCTAAGGCGCCGCAGGTTGAGCATAAGTCAGCGAAAACGCCCCTAAGCGAGCAAGGTGACGTGAAAGAGGAGGGAAGCGTACTTCGGTACGCGACCGACGATTGAACGTCAGATTGCCGCTTAGGGGCGTTTGCAGCGTCGACTCGTTACGCGGTTTGGTAAAACCGCGTAACCCGTTACACAGCCTGTGCCAGCTTCTCGGCTCGCTCGGCGGCGGCGAGTGCCTCGATGACGGTGCCGAGCTGGTCGCCCAGAAGGACGCCGTTGTAGGTGGAGTTGAAGCCGATGCGGTGATCGGTCACGCGGTCCTGGGGCTGGTTGTAGGTACGGATCTTCTCGGAACGGTTGCCGTGGCCGATCTGGCTTTGGCGCTCGGCACCGAGCTCGGCCTGCTGCTTCTCGAGCTCCATCTCGTACAGACGGGCGCGCAGCATTTGCATGCAGACTTCGCGGTTCTGGATCTGGGAGCGCTGTTCCTGCGACTGCACCACGGTGTTGGTGGGCAGGTGGGTGATGCGCACGGCAGAATAAGTGGTATTAACGCACTGACCGCCAGGGCCGGAGGCGCAGTAGGTGTCGATGCGCAGGTCGGACTGGTTGATCTGAACGTCGATTTCCTCGGCCTCGGGAAGTACGGCGACGGTAGCCGTGGAGGTCTGAATGCGGCCCTGGGACTCGGTCTTGGGGACACGCTGGACGCGGTGCACGCCGGACTCGAACTTCATGACGGAGTAGACGCGGTCGCCCTCGACCTTGAACTCGATGGACTTAAAGCCGCCGGCCTCGCTGGGGCTGGAATCGAGCACGGTGGTCTTCCAGCCGCGCGATTCGCAGAAGCGCTGATACATCTTGTACAGGTCGCCGGCAAAGATGGCCGCCTCGTCGCCACCGGCGGCGGAGCGAATCTCGACGATGGTGTTCTTATCGTCGTTGGGGTCGCTCGGGATGAGCATGTACTTAATGTCTTCCTCGAGCTGGGGAAGCTTGGCCTCGTTTTCGGAGATGTCCATCTGGAGCATCTCCTTCTCATCGGCATCGGTCGTATCGTGGAGCATTTCCTTGGCAGCCTCGATGTCATCGAGCGCGCCGATATACTCGCGCGAGGCGGCGATGAGGTCGGACTGGTGCGCGTACTCCTTGTTGAGACGCGTGAACTCCTTGATATCGGAGGCGACGGCCGGGTCGGAAAGCTTCTTCTCGAGCTCCTCGTAGGCCTTGATAATCTTTTCGAGCTTGTCGCGCATGGCGGGGCTCCTTTATATGCGTGAAGGTGAAAATCGGCAGAGCTGATGGGGCGCACGGCGCCACTGCGGGGGTAAGCCCGGCTAGAACATGTCGATCTTCAGATACATGCGCATCCCTTCGCGTATGGGGTACATAGTTGCGGTCTAACCCATACATGATAGCGTACGCAGGCATACCTGCATATAACCCGCACGGAATGCGACAAAGGGAGAGTCCCTTTGTCGGATTCTAGAGCGTATGGAGCAGGGCGATGAGGAAGCGTACGCCCTGGAGGTAGGCGCGGCGGGTGATGCGCTCGTTGGTGCCGTGGACGCCGCGGTCGCACTCGTCATCGTCGACCACAAACGCCGAAAAACGAATGCATTCGGAGCAAATGTGCTGGTAGTTGGCAGCGTCGGTCGCGCCGATCACGGTCGAGGGAACAATCGCCAACGGCTCGGATGATCCGTTTTCCTCCGTCCCCTTTGGATCGCGGAAATAGCGGGCGGCGATGGAGCGAACCGCCTCGAGGCCGGGACCACCGATGCGCGGGGACGGCGAGGGCTCGGAGCTGCCGGGGCCCAGCTCCACTTCGACACGACCGGCAAGGTCCGCCCCGGCAACCGCCTCACGGCAGCGCGCCACAACGTCGGCCACGCTCGTGCCCTCGAGCATGCGGAAGTTAATGTTGGCCCACATATCCTGCGGCATTACGTTGGCGCCGGCGCTGCCTCCCTCGATCTGCGTGGGCGCGCAGGTGGTCGTCACCAGCGGATAGAGCTTTTTGCTGGCGAGGCACTCGCGCACGATGGCATCCCCGTTGGCGGCAATCTCATCCGCCGTGTAGAGCCCCAGCTCGACAAGCTGCGCGGCAAGCAGATCGGTCACGCGCGTCGGCCACTCGATATCGCAGATTGCGGTGATGGCACGGCTCAACACCTCGAGCGACGTGCCGCCGTAGGGGTTGGAAGAATGCCCACCCGCGCTCTTTGTCTTGAGCACAATGTCGGCATAACCCTTCTCAGCCAGGTCGGCGTGCATGAGCCAACCCTCGCCCGCGTTGTACTCGGCAGCCGAAACAATACGGTAGTCACCCTCGTCGATCAGATATTCAAGTTCAACACCGCGCTCCTCGAGCACGCGGCCGATAGCTCCAGCGCCGTACTGCGTGGTTTCCTCGTCCTGGCCAAAGGCGAGCAACAGCGAACGCTTGTGCTCCCAGCCGTGCGCCAACGCATACTCAACCGCCTCGAGAATGCCTGCGACCTGATCCTTCATGTCGATAGCGCCGCGACCCCAAATGTAGGTGTCGTCCACCTGTCCGCTAAAGGGGGCGTGCGTCCAGTCGGTCTCGGTACCCGGCACCACGGGGACCACGTCCATGTGGCCCATGAGCATGACGGGTTTGAGGGCGGAGTCGGAACCGCCAAGCGTCACCAGCAGCGAATGATCGATAAGCTCGACCTCGCCCGCCGCGAACACGTGCGGCCACGCCTGCTGCATATACGCGCGCAGGTCGTCGAACGGCTGCCAGTCCACCGCCTCGGCATCCATGCTCGAAATGGTCGGAAACGACAGCACACGGCCCAGGCGCTCGCACGCACCAGCCTCGTCTATATCGGCAAAATCATCCTCATGCGCAAAGAAGCGCCAAACCTCGGCCATGACATCCTTTCGATTGTGATGACGAGGGCCGCCCCACCGGAGCGGCCCTGCCACATAAGCGTTTGCGATCGGTTATTTGTCCTCGAGATAACGCGAGAGGAACTCGCGGGTGCGCTGGTGCTTGGGATTGCCAAAGAGCTCGGCCGGCGCGGCGTCCTCGAGTACCACGCCCTTGTCCATAAAGACCACGCGGTCGGACACGGTTCGGGCAAAGGCCATCTCGTGCGTGACGACGACCATGGTCATGCCGTCGGCAGCGAGCTTGCGCATGACCTCGAGCACCTCGCCCACGATCTCGGGGTCGAGTGCGGAGGTCGGCTCGTCAAACAGCATGATCTGCGGATTCATGCACAGGGCGCGGGCGATGGCAACGCGCTGCTTTTGGCCGCCCGAAAGCCTGCCCACGGCGGCGTGCGCGAACTTTTCGAGTCCCACGCTGGTCAGATGCTCCATCGCGACCTTCTCGGCCTCGGCCTTGCTCATCTTTTTGAGCGTGACGGGCGCAAGCGTGCAGTTGTCGAGCACATCCATGTTGTTGAACAGGTTGAAGCCCTGGAACACCATGCCGATGTCCTCACGCAGTTTGTTAATGTTGCAGCGCTCGGCCGTAAGATCCTGGCCGTGGAACCAGATGTGGCCCGCGTCCGGGGTCTCGAGCAGGTTGAGGCAACGCAGAAACGTCGACTTGCCCGAGCCTGAGGCGCCGATGATGGTGACGACCTCACCGGGATTGATGGACAGATCGATGCCCTTGAGCACCTCGAGTGAGCCAAAGCTCTTGCGCAGGCCCTCGACGCGGATGAGCGGCTCATTGGTCTGTGCGGCGGCCGCAACGCCGGTAGTGGCGGTATCTGCCATGATGATTCTCCTCGTCTTGAGCCTAGTTGGAGCTGGGCAGCGTGGCAGGGGCCTCGGCGCCGAGCTTTTTGCCAAAGGCTTCGAGCAGGCGGCTCGCCACGAGCGTCAGGATCAGGTAGACCACGAGCGCCACGCAGTAGACCTCCATCTGGCGGTAGTACACGCCGGCGACGGTGGTGGTGGCGTACATGAGGTCAAACACGCCGATGACCGAAAGCACCGACGAGTCCTTGATGTTGATGATGAGCTCGTTGGTGAGCGCCGGGATCGCGTTTTTAATGCCCTGGGGGAACACGACCTTGCGCATGGCCTGCCATTGCGACAGACCCAGCGAGCGCGCCGCCTCGGCCTGACCGGGGTCGATCGACTCGATGCCGCCGCGCAGGACCTCCATCATGTAGGCGGTAGAGTTGAGCGAAATGGTGACGAGGCCCGCGGTAAAGGTGCTCCAGATCTGGTTGGCCTGGGCGGTCTCGAAGCCCATGCCGCGCAGAACGGTAAAGCCCGCGTAATAGATGAGCAGACCCTGGACCATCATGGGCGTGCCGCGCACGACGGTGGAATAGACGGTCGCAAACCCGCGGCCAATGCTCTTAAAGAAACGCACCAGGTCGTTGTCGACGCGGTCGAAGGTCTGGGTGCGCAAGAACACAAAGAGCAGCGCCAAGAAGAAGGCGATGACCGTGCCGAAGGTGGCAAGCGCGATGGTGATCTCGATACCGCGGATAAAGAAGTCGCCGCTCTTGTAGGTCATGTAGACCAAGCTCGACAGAAAGTCGCTGGGGTTGGAGTCCGAGACAATGCTCACCTGCACCAGGTCGATAAACGACATGACGCAGCGGTCGATAAAGAAGATCGCCGCGATGGCAACCACGACATAGCTGCCCAGGCGCGCGCCGCGACGGCAACGCTCGGATGCAAACGGCGACTTTTGGCGATAGTCGTTCCAATGCATGAGCTTGGTGACGAGCGCTGCCGCCGATACGACAATCCAGGCCCACAGAATCGCCCAGAGGCAGTCCTGGAACACGCCCGTGGGCGCCAAGAAGCTCAGCGGCGTGGGGTTGCGCTGGCTAAATGCCAGACCGAGCGCCGCAATGACGCTCGTGCCCAGATACACATAACGGTGGTCGGCCTTGATAAAGGAGGCCAGACGATTGACGGTTTTCATGCTGCCTCCCTATGCCGGCTGACGGTCGAGGCACGCGTCCCACATTTGGTCGCGCTCCTCTTGGCTGACGCCCTTGAGCGTCTTATCGATAAGTTTGAGCAGCTTGTCCGAGCCCTTGCGGCAGCCGACGTTTGTCGTAACCTCCTGCTTAAAGCCCTCGCCCTCCGCAAAGCGAATGGGCACGATGCCCGGGTTTTGGGCCATATAGCCCTTCTCGTTTTCGGTGTTGTAGGTCACGGCGTCGCACGTGCCCTGCAGCAGATTCGAAAACACCGTGGGGACGGAGTCGACCGGGTTTTTGTGCACAACGCCCGGGATCTCGTCAATGACAGTGTCGAGCATGGTGTCCTTTTGGCCGAGCACTGTGGCGCCGCTAAAGTCGCTGAGCTTGGTCGCGTTTTGGTAGGGCGAGCCCTCTTTTACGAACAGGCCAAAGTAGCCGATAAAGTACGGATCGGAAAAGCCGACGGACTCCTCGCGCTCGGGCGTGGCGCTCATGCCGGCAATGATGAGGTCGATCTGGCCGTTGTTGAGCGAATCGATAAGGCCCGAGAAGCTCTGCTTGACGGCAACAGGCTCGCCGCCGAGGGCCTTGCAGACGATCTTGGCGATCTGCACGTCGTAGCCGTCGGCATAGGCGCCCTGCACGTTGTCGATGGGGATCGTGAACTCGCTGGCCTCGGAGACCTGCCAGTTGTACGGAGCGTAGGCCGCCTCCATGCCGATACGGATCTTGTCCTTGCCGATCACGGAATCGGACAGGTCGTCGCGACCGCCACCCGTCGTGGGCTGGACCACTTTGAGCGTGGACGGGCGCTGGCAGCCGGCAAGCACGCCGGCGACGACGGAAGCGCTCGCAGCGAGGGCGCTACCCAAGAAGATGCGACGACTGCACACCGGCTGGGCCTGCGCGTCGCGCTGTAGTCGAGGTTGCATCTGATGCCTTCCCTATTTTGCCTTACTGACAATAAGACAGGATATACGCCCGCAACCAGCAGCGCGGCATGTGCGCGAAAAAATAATAGACACACGAGGACGATTGGCGCAAAGCAGCCTGTCCCCCCATGCACCGCTTGGCATAAAAAAGGCAAGGCATAGACCTTCTGGTCATGCCTTGCCTTTTGAATGACAAATTGTCGCTCTGGGCGGCGCGCAGCGTCGACCGGTCCGCCGTTCGTTAGAACGGCGGACCCTCTAGAGCAGGGTGACGCTAAAGCTACGTTTATCGGTGGCGCCGGGAGCCAAGGTGATGGTGTTGACCTTGTGCTCAAAGACGTCGTCCTCGGTGTCCATGGTGGTGTGGCCGGTCCAGGGCTCGAGCGCCACAAACGGGGCGTCGTTGGCGGCAGACCACACGCCGATGTACTTAAAGCCCTCAAAGTCGATCTTGACGCCGTGGCCCGACTTGCGACCGCGCAGCGTGAGCGTGGAGCCCGGGGTATCGGTGAACATGATGGCGTCGTTATCGAAGCTGCGGTGCGTGATGGGCAGCACGTCCGAGTTATCGGGCGCCTTGTAGCTACCCTCGAACGTCATAAGACCGTCGGGCGTGATGACGGGGGCCTCGTTAGTCCAAGCCTCGGTAAACGCCAGCTCGTAATCCTCGAACGCCTCGTCCTCGGCACCGGGGGCGGGCACGTTAAATGCGGGATGGCCGCCCACCGAGAACGGCAGGTCCACGTCGCCGGTGTTGGTGACGGCAAAGGTCTGCATGAGGGTGGCGTCGCCGGTCAGGGCATAGGTCATGTTGAGCTTAAAGTGGAACGGGAAGGCCTTGAGCGACTCGGGCGTGTCGGTGATCTCGTAGGTGACGGACGAGCCGTCCTCGGAGACCTCGACCAGCTTATGCTCGGCGATGCGCGCGAGGCCGTGGCGCGGCATCTCGCAGGTGCCAGCCGCAGACGTCGCCGTGTTGTTGCGCAGTGAGCCCACGATGGGGAACAGGATAGGCGCGTGCTTGCCCCAAAAGGCCGGGTCGCCCTGCCACAGATACTCGTTGCCGTTGAGGGCAAGGCTCGTGAGCTGGGCACCCATGGAATCGATGGCCGCGGTGAGGCCGCCGCGCTTGATGGTGGTGACGGTGGACATGCTACTTCCTCCAAAAGTAAACAACAGTGTCGAGGGCTATTGTCCCACTCTTGGCGGCAAGGAGAAGCGGCAGGCGCAGTTATTGAGCGATTGCGTAAAGGTCGAACCCGCCCTGCGGCGTGCTGTCGACCGTATCGGGCGCCTGCGAGTTAAAGCTCACGGGAACCATGCGCTTTGAGGCACGGAAGCACGTGCCATCGGTGGCGACAGGCGGCTCGTCGACCGTGAGCTCGTAGTCGCCGGGCTTGAGTTCGATGCCGTCACCAGCGGAGTTGACATATTGATACTCGTCAATCGCCTGTCCCCTGAGTGTGCGGCCCACGATATGGATGAGCATCTGGCTGTCGCCGCGGGCGGTGTCCCATGTCGCACCGTCCTTGACCTCGACCGACACATGCACCGAGCGCGTACGGCTGAGCGATTGCTCGACAGACATCTCGACCTTGGCGGCGTCTTTGCGCTGTTGCTCCACGTGGCTCCAGACATTTCCGATCGCCGAGCAAGCGATGACGCCGGCCATGAAGGCGATGAGGATGGGGCCGAGCGGAGAACGGCGGGCCGCGTCTTCCTCGCGAGCCAGGTTGGGGCGATGTGTGGGGGCGGGCGCCTGGGCACCCTGCGCGGGCACGTCGAGAATGCTGAAAGATGCCGTACTGCCGGGGTCGATGTTGTGGCGCGGTTGCGGGGTCTTTGCCGGCGAGATGGACATGTCGGCTGGCTCACCCAGCGTGGCCGTGGCGTCGGCCTTGGCCTCGTCTGCCTCGGCCTGAGCCCAAGCCTGCTCAAAGGTCAGGGGCTCGGCGGCATCGGAGGCGGCTTCAGGCTCGACAGCGGCATCGCTGCCGGTCCCGTCCTCGTCGCTCGACACGTCACACGGCGCGGGCTCGTCCCACTCCTCGTCCGGAGCCTCGCCCTCGCTATACCACCATTCAAAGTTATCGATATCCATACGGGGCGCCCCTTAGGCCTCGCAAATAAAACACTTGCTAGCCTTATACCCCCAGACGGCGCTGGAGCTCGCCGGCACAGACAGGAAAACCGTCACAACATTCGACGCTTTTCCTCGTTTTCGAGATTTTCATCGAATGTTGTGATGGTTTGGGCGGCAGCAACACCACGAATGTGACGAAGGAACTGTACCTTTGTCACATTCTGTTAGAGTTGCAGGGATTGAATCCCGCTTATTCATGCGACATTGGAGTTACAACCTTGACCGCCGCAACCACGCCTAAAAGTAAGTCAACCGCCGCCGCGCTCTCCCCCGCGCGCACCAAGCTCTGCCTGGCGCTGCTCGTGCTGTTGGGATTCTCGCTCGGCTGCTCCGAGTTCGTGGTCATCGGCATCGAAAGCGACCTGGCGACGGAGCTCGGCATCTCGCTTGCCACAGCGGGCCAGCTCATCAGCGTGTTCGCACTCGTCTACGCCATCGCTACGCCGGTGCTTGCGCTCAGCACGGGACGCTTCCGCCGCTACCGGCTGCTCGTGTGCTACAGCATCGTCTTTGTGCTCGGCAACCTGGTCATGGCGTTGGCGCCCAACTTCCAGGTACTGTTTATCTCGCGCATTGTCCTGGGCTCTGTCTCGGGCGCACTGCTCGCCGTGGGCGTGACGTACATCCCCGAGCTGCTGTCCCCGCAGCAAACTTCGCTTGCCATCTCGGTGGTGTACGGTGCGTTTTCCGTGGCGATGGTCTTTGTCACTTCGATCGGCAAGTTTGTGGCCGACACGCTCGATTGGCACATGGCCATGTACGGCACGCTGACCTTTGCCGTTCTAATCTGCGGAGCGCTCGTGGCGTTTATGCCGCGCGCTGGGCAGACCGATGAGCCCGCCACCTTCCGCGAGCAGGCGGGTCTGCTACGCGAGCCGAGCATCATCACCGGCATGCTCATCTTTTTGTTTGGCGTGGGCTCGGTCTACGTATTCTACGGCTACGTGACGCCTTATCTTGAGCAGGTGCTGGGCATGGGCACGGTCGAAGCCAGTACCACGCTTATGGCCTACGGCGTGTTCTGCCTGATCTCGAACATCCTGGGCGGATGGATCGACGCGCGTTTTGGCATGAAGGCACTGCTTGTGACGTTTGTGCTGCAGGCCGCGGCGTTACTCGGGCTGTTTGCCGTGGGCGGCACCATGCCGCTCGCGCTGGTCTTTGTCTTTAGCTTGGCGCTGCTCATGTACCTGTTCTCGGTGTCATGCATCACGCACTTTATGGACGTGGCTCGCAGCCGCCATCCCAAGTCGATGGTACTCGCAAGTTCGGTTGAGCCCATGGCGTTTAACGTCGGCATCTCGTTTGGCACCGCAGTGGGCGGCGCCGTGGTAAACGGAATTGGCATTGCGTACGTGGGTGCCGTGGGCGCCGCATTCTCACTTGTGGCCTGGGCGCTCACGCTGGCGACGATTAAGTTGGCTCGCTGGGAGCGCAGGCGGGCGAGGGCGTAAGCACAGATGCGATACTCGAGCTCGATGATGGCGATCGAAAGGAAACCGCATATGCAACGCGTACTGTTTATCTGCCATGGGAACATCTGCCGCTCGACGATGGCTGAGTCGGTGTTTACCGAGCTCGTGCGCCGCGCTGGGCGCGAGGCGGAGTTTGTCATCGATTCCGCGGCGACCTCAACTGAGGAGATCGGCAACCCGCCGCATCATGGCACGGTCGCCAAGCTGCGCGAAGTCGGGATTCCCGTCGTTGCGCACCGTGCCCGCCAGGTGCGTCGAGCAGAGTATGGCAACTGGGACCACATTGTCTATATGGATGCTGAGAACGCGCGTGGCCTGCGTCGCATCTTTGGCGACGACCCCGACGGCAAGATTACGCGCTTGCTCGATTGGACCGGACGCCCCGGCGACGTGGCCGATCCCTGGTACACCGGCAATTTCGATGCCACCTACCGCGACGTGCTCGCCGGTTGCGCCGCTATGCTCGAGCAGCTGTAATCGATGAAATGCAGAGTTTTTAGAGCCACAAATCGGATGAAATGCAGAAATTTGACCTTACTCGCGCACAGAACAACGACGACAACGCCTAAGCATAGGCATAAGCGAAGTCGGAATTCCCATATACAAATCGAGCGTGGTTTTTCTCCCACTTTGAGCGTTCAAGTGCGCTCTAAACGGAAGAAAATCCACGCTCATTATCGCGGAGGGAGAAAATCCTCGCTCGGCTACTCGTCGACGATCTCAGTGTGACAAAGGGACTGTCCCCTTGTCGCATTCGGAACTGACCCTAGACAGGTTTGACCTCCAGCTTTATCCCCTCGGCACGGAAGTCGCCCAAAACATCCGAAAGGGTCCAAGTCGCATACAGAGGCAGATAGAGAACGGCGCCGTCGCGCTCAACGTTGCCTCTCGAGAAAACAATCCCGCGCTTTACGCCATACTCGGCCGTTTCAAGCACATGGCCCAACGCGGCGTGCGCATGGTAATACGTCCCCGATTTAACCTCGATGGGCACGGCCGTTCCATCCGGGCCGTCGATCACGAAATCGACCTCGCCCCGTTTCTTGGTCTGATAGTAATACAGCCCCCTTCCCTGGGCAGCCAGCTGTTGAGCCACCACGTTTTCGTACACGCCGCCGAGGTTGGGCTCCTTGCTGTCGAGGTACGCCGCTTGGGCGACCCCGATGGGATAACGGGCCATCAGCATCCCGGTATCGGACTGGTACAGTTTGAACTGGGACGGTCGCGCTGTCTTAAGCAGCGGGGACTTTGGCTCGGTTACGATATCGGTCTTGAGGGCGACGCCGGCATCGACGAGCCAGACGAAGTCGCGCTGGTACTTCTCGAAATGGGCCTTGGGGTCGATCGAGTTGAGCACAAAGCGCTTGTTCTCGCCCTCCAGCATGACGGGCAGTTGGTCGAAGATGCTCTGCACCTGAAGTGCGCGCCCGTTCGCGTATTTTGAGATATCCCGACGGTATTGCCCGTTCAGCTCGGACTGGAGCTGGCGGACGGATGCAAAATCACCCTGCGTGTCGAGGAATCGCTGCACGACTTCCGGCATACCGCCGACGACGATATAGGTCCTGAAGTTTGCCATCATTGCGTCGTGAATATAACCAGGAACCGGTGTCTCGTTGCGGCACGCATCGCAAATCGAGCGCCGCGCCTCTTCGCTCACCCCGATCGCCCAGCTGAACTCCTCAAAATCCAGCGGAAACATCTTGAGTTCATGGACATACCCCACGGGATAGGACCTGACGCCTTTGAATTGGGTCCCGAGCATGGATCCCGAGAACGCCCAGCGGCAACGACCGTCCTCGACAAGGAACTTGGCCATCGTCATGATGTCCGGTGCCTCCTGCACCTCATCGATAAACACGAGGGTCTCGCCCGGGGCAATCGGCTTTCCCGAAAGAAGCGTCACCCTGCTAATGAAATCATCGGCATCTCGCGCCTCGAGCAGAGCGTCCCTTGCCTGGCGGTTTTCCGCGAGATTGAGCTCGATATAGGCTGCGTAGTTTGACTTACCGAATTCGCGAATCGAGTAGCTCTTGCCGATTTGGCGAGAACCCGTGACGAACAGCGCCTTTCGTTCGATGGATCTCTGCCAACGATTAAGCTCGTCTGCGATTTTCCTGCGCAACATAAGCTCTCCCTTCGCCACGATAAATGAAATGCAGAAATTTATATCGACTATTATCAACGAAATGCAGAAATTTTTAGTACTGAAATCGGATGAAATGCAGAAATTTGACCTTACTCGCATACAGAATATAGACGAGAGCGCATGAGCGGGATCGGGATTCCCGTCGCTGCAAATCGAGCGAGGATTTTCTCCCATTTTGAGCGCGAAATTGCGCCCAAAGTGGGAGAAAATCCTCGCTCGACGTTTCAATGGGAGAAAATCCTCGCTCGGCTACTCGTCGACGATCTCGGCAAGCCAGACGTTGAGGGTGTCGACCTCGGGACAGCAGAACTTTGCCGTACCAGGCTCGTTGCCAGGCACGGTTCCGCCATAGCGCAGGATATCGATATAGGGAAAGCCCACGTGGCAGGCCATGGAGCACATCTTGCCGCGGTCTCGGTCAAAGTCAAAGACGTCGCCCGGCTTATGACCGTGGTGGCAGCGGCACGTCCCCAGCTGGTCCACGCAGCTCACGCGGATACGCGGCCGCTTGCCACGCGGCGCGCCGAGCGGCCCGTTCTCGCCCGCAGGCTTGACGCCGCCCTCGCCAGCATTACTCATGGTCAATCACATCCAGGCAGGCCTCGATGGGCAGGCCGGCAGACTTATCCTCCTGCGCAGCATTGCGCTCGATAAGCTCGGCCACCACGCGCATGGCATCGGCCGTGGCGCGCTGAAGCGTCCAACCGCTCATCACGCGACCCATAAGCACGGCCGAGAACGTATCGCCCGTACCCGGGAAGTACACCGGGATCAGCTCGAAGGGGATCGTGAAGTACTCCCCCGCCACATGGTCGTAACCGATAACCGCGTTCGTGCCATTGACCACGGCGCTCGTAATGACCACCGACTTGGCACCCAGCTCACGCACGGCGTCCACAAGGGCGCGGGCCTCATCGGGCGTGATCTGTTCTGCAATAGGCGTATCGGTGAGCAGACAGGCCTCGGTGTAGTTGGGCACCGCGTAGTCTGCGCACTCCAGCAGGTGCCGCATAAGGCCAATCGTGGACTCGGGCACACCGGCATAGAGCTTGCCGTTGTCGCCCATGATGGGGTCGACGAACACCTTGGTGCCCTTTTGCGCGCGGCGGTGGCAAAAGTCCGAGATGATGCGCGTCTCTTCCTCAGTCACGATAAAGCCGGTCGAGATGGCGTCGAACTCAAAGCCGAGCTCTTCCCAGATGGCAAGACTCTGACGCACGTACTCCGTGGTGTCGTGGATGTAGAACTTGGGATAGTTGAGCGTATCGGACACAAGTGCCGTCGGCAGATTGTGGATACGGTAACCCATGTGCGACAGCACCGGCAGCATGGCGGAAAGCGCGACCTTGCCGTAGCCGCACATATCGTTAATCAGCAGCAGCTGAGTATTCTTCATGAGGGTCTCCCTTGTTTCGGGCGCGACGTGCAGCGCCACAGTGCGACTAAGTGTAGCGCAGGGAACGTTGCGAGCGGAGTCGAGCGGTACGAAGGGCAAATTGTTGCGGAAAGGTTTCGGAAAATGATCCCTTTTTTTCCTCCATCCCCAAGGGATCACATGCACCGAAGCAGACCGTGGCGGAATCACAGGTTGAGGACGGACAGCGAAAGCGTTCCTAAGCGAGCAAGGTGACGTGAAAGAGGAGGGCATAGGCCTTGTGGCCATGCCCGACGATTGAACGTCAGATTGCCGCTTAGGAACGCTTGCAGCGTCGAGCGGTTACGGCGTTTGGTAAAACGCCGTAACTTAATAAGTTTGGTACCTTGACATTGATTTCTCACGCTCCTAAATTGGTTAGGCACAAAACAATTCCTCTACCTAACTAAAGAAAGGAGCGGCACTAATTCATGTGCGATGAACCTCTTAACCTTTGTTCGCATGAGCCCGGCGGCGACCCGTCACAGCCTGCGGATGTACCCGAAGCGGTCAGCGCCGAAGACAAGCTTGCCAAGCGCATCCTCAATAATCTGGGCTTTTGCGGCCATTACATGCATTTTCATGGCGGAGGCGTGTCCGGCAAGGCGCCCATCATCTGCCTGCTGGCCAAGCAGCCCGGCGGCGAGATGTCGCAGCAGGAGCTCGGCATGCACTTTGACCTCAAGCCGGGATCGCTTTCCGAGATCCTGTCCAAGCTCGAGCTCAACGGCCTCATCGAGCGCAGCCGTAACCCCAAGGATCGACGGCAACTCACCATTCGCCTGACCGAAACCGGCCGGGAAAACGCCCGCATCGACCAGGCAGCCCGCATCCGCTTTAGAGAACGGGCCTTTAGCGCGCTCACCCACGACGAGCGCGAGGACCTCGCCGAAATGCTCGATAAAATCCGCGTAACCTGGGAGGAACTGGATGATTAAAACCCTCATGGGAAGCATCCGCGACTATATGAAAGTCACCGTTGCCACGCCGTTGCTCGTGCTTGGCGAGGTGCTCTGCGAGATGCTGATTCCATTTATCACCGCCAACCTGATCGACACCATCAAAGACGGCGCCACCGTAGCCGAGATGCTTCCCACCGCGGGCTTTTTGGTGCTCATCGCGCTGACGTCGCTTGCTTTTGGCGCCGCGGCCGGCGTCACCTGCAGCCATGCGAGCTGCGGGTTCGCCAAGAACCTGCGTCACGACCTGTTCTACAAGATCCAGACGTTCAGCTTTGCCAACATCGATGAGTTCTCGAGCTCCTCGCTCGTCACGCGCCTGACCACCGATATCAACAACGTGCAGCAGGCCTTTATGATGATCATCCGTATCGCCGTGCGCGCGCCGCTGGTATTGATCTTCGCCTTTACCATGGCGTTTATCATGGGCGGCAGCGTCGCCATGGTCTACCTGGTCATCATTCCGCTGCTGGGCTTTGGACTGTTCTTTATCATCTTTAAGGTGCGCCCCATCTTCTCGCGCGTGTTCCACAAGTACGATGCCCTTAACGAGTCCGTCGAGGAAAACGTCACCGGCATGCGCGTGGTCAAGAGCTATGTGCGCGAAGACTTTGAGAAGGAGAAGTTTGCGACCGCCGCACGCGACGTCCAGATGGACTTCACCCGCGCCGAGAAGCTGCTCGCCTTTAACAACCCCATGATGAACATCTGCGTCAACGGCGCGTTTGTCGTCATCATCTACCTGGGCTCCAAGCTCATCATCACGAGCCAGGGCACGCTGTTCGACGTGGGCCAGCTCTCCTCGACCTTTACCTATGGTTTCCAGATTCTCATGAGCCTGATGCAGCTGTCGATGATCTTTGTCATGGTGACCATGGCCGACGAATCGGCACACCGCATTGCCGAGGTGCTGGCCGCCGAGCCCACGATCGCCGATCCCGCCGAGCCCGTGCTCGAGGTTGCCGACGGTTCCATCGACTTTGACCACGTGAGCTTTAAGTATTCCAAGCATGCGAAGCGCCAGGCGCTCGACGATATCGACCTGCACATTACGAGCGGCGAGACCATCGGCATCATCGGCGGCACCGGCTCGGCCAAGTCCACGCTCGTTAACCTCATCGCCCGCCTGTACGACACCACCGAAGGCGCTGTGCGCGTGGGCGGCGTGGACGTGCGCGACTACGACCTGGACGCGCTGCGTCACCAGGTCGCCATGGTGCTGCAGAAAAACGTACTGTTTAGCGGCACCATCGCCGAGAACCTGCGTTGGGGCGACCCGAACGCCACCGACGAGGAAGTCCGCGAGGCCGCACATCTGGCCTGCGCCGACGAGTTTGTCGACGGCTTCCCCAAGGGCTACGACACCTGGATTGAGCAGGGCGGCTCCAACGTTTCCGGTGGCCAAAAGCAGCGCCTTTGCATCGCGCGTGCCCTGCTGCGTCGCCCCAAGATCTTGATCCTGGACGACTCCACGAGCGCCGTCGACACCAAGACCGACGCCAAGATCCGCGCAGGTTTGGCAAGCTATCTGCCCAACACGACCAAGCTCATCATCGCTCAGCGCATCAGCTCCGTGCAGGACGCAGACCGCATCATTGTCATGGAGGGCGGCCGTATCGCGCAGATCGGCAACCATGACGAGCTGCTTAAGACAAGCGAGATCTACCGCGAGACCTTTACCTCGCAGAACAAGATGTCTGCCGAGGGCGAAGGGGCCGTCGAGGCCAACACCGAGGCATCCGCAACGCAAGCTCAGACCCAGGAAGGAGGCGAGGCACATGAGTAAGGCAACGACCGCCGAGCGCGCGCTCAACCGCAAGGGCGGCACCATGTCGCGCCTCATCAAGACGCTCTTTGGCTTCTATCCTGTGCTTTTGCCCCTCGTCGTCGCCGGCGTGGTGCTCTGCGCCATCATCAACTCCATCGGCGCGACCTTCCTGCAGAGCGCCCTGCAAATTATTAGCGAATCGTGGCAGTCGGGCGATTGGGAAGCCGCACAGCCCAAGATCGCACAGCTCGTGACCACCCTCGCCTGCATCTACGGCGTCGGCGTCCTGTCCTCGCTCTTCTGGAACCGCGCCATGGCTATCGTCACGCAGGGCTCGCTGGAGAAGCTGCGCGAGATGATGTTCAACCGCATGCAGGACCTGCCGATCCGCTACTTCGACACGCACCAGCGCGGCGATATCATGAGCCACTACACCAACGACATCGATACGCTGCGCCAGATGATCAGTCAGTCGCTGCCCAACCTGCTCATGACGATCATCATCATCGTCACGGTGTTCTTTATCATGCTGTACTACAGCGTGTGGATGTGCCTGGTCATCATCGCCGGCGTCGCCTTTATGACCTTTATGACCAAGCTGCTCGGCTCCAACTCCGCGCGTTTCTTTATCGCGCAGCAGACCGAGCTCGGCGTGGTCGAGGGCCATATTGAGGAAGTCATGAACGGTCAGAAGGTCGTCAAGGCGTTCTGCCACGAGTCTGCCGCCGAGGCCGATTTTGACGAGCGCAACGAAAAGCTCTTCGAAGTCTCCCAGAAGGCCAACATGTACGCCAACATCCTCATGCCCATCCTTATGAACCTGGGCAACTTGCTCTACGTGCTGGTGGCCCTTGCCGGCGGCATTTTCCTGGCGCTGGGCGTGCCCAACCTGAGCATCTCGGGCATGGAGCTGTCCATCGCCGTCGTGGTGCCGTTCCTTAACATGACCAAGCAGTTCTGCGGACAGATCGGCCAGATCTCGCAGCAGATCAACGCCGTGGTCATGGGTCTGGCCGGCGCCGACCGCATCTTTGAGCTCATCGACGAGAAGCCCGAGGCCGACGAAGGCTACGTGACGCTCGTCAACGCGCAGGTGAACCCCGAGACTTGGGAGTTCGAGGAGGCTGACCACCACACCGGCATGTGGGCGTGGAAACATCCGCACCGCGCAACCGGCGAGATCGAGTACGTCCCGCTGCGCGGCGACCTGGTCATGGACAACGTCGACTTTGGCTACACCCCCGACCACGAGGTCCTGCACGGCGTGTCCGTGTTTGCCAAGCCGGGTCAGAAGGTCGCGTTTGTCGGCGCCACCGGTGCCGGTAAGACGACCATCACCAACCTCATCAACCGCTTCTATGACATCGCCGACGGCAAGATTCGCTACGACGGCATCAACGTCAATAAGATCCGCAAGGCCGATCTGCGCCGCTCGCTGGGCGTCGTGCTGCAGGACGTGAACCTGTTCACCGGCACCGTGATGGACAACATCCGCTACGGCAAGCTGGACGCCACCGACGAGGAGTGCATCGCAGCGGCCAAGCTCGCGGGCGCAGACGACTTTATCACCCGCCTGCCCGACGGCTACGACACCATGCTCACCGGCAACGGCGCACAGCTGTCGCAGGGCCAGCGTCAGCTAATTTCGATCGCCCGCGCCGCCGTCGCCGATCCGCCGGCGATGATTCTAGACGAGGCCACGAGCTCCATCGACACCCGCACCGAGGCCATCGTGCAGGCGGGCATGGATAAGCTCATGGAGGGCCGCACGACGTTTGTCATCGCACACCGCCTGTCCACCGTGCGTAACTCCGACGCGATCATCTGTCTGGACCACGGCCGTATCATCGAGCGCGGCAACCACGACGAGCTGATTGCCAAGCGCGGGTATTACTACCAGCTGTACACGGGTGCGTTTGAGCTGGAGTAGGCAGGTTTGTTCCACGGAGGGTGCCCCGGGGGCGGCGGGGTAATTCCTCCGTGCTCAAACATTCTCGCTTCGCTGCGAAACTGCGCGCGGAGGAAATACCCCGCCGCCCCCGGGGCACCCTCCTGCGCGCAATCGCCCGTCATTTAGAGCGGAATAAAAGTTTGCGAGGCCCTGGCCATTTGGCCAGGGCCTCGTTTTGTAAGGATGATTTTTCTGGGACG
>CALJDJ010000081.1 GCA_938023705.1 uncultured Collinsella sp. | reverse complement strand
CACGCCGCGGCAATCTGGGGCCCGTCCCCAAATACCTATAGATATGCAGGCCAGCGATGTGTTAACGATGTGCTAGCGGATGCGCCGCCAGATAGACCTCGGTCAGTTGCGTTCGGTCGACATGCGTGTAGACCTGCGTGGTCGAAATATCGGCATGGCCCAAAATCTCCTGCAGCACACGCAGGTCGGCACCGCCCGCGAGCATGTGGGTGGCAAAGGAGTGGCGCAAGGTATGGGGATGGAGCCCCACCAGCCCCACCTGACGCCCATACCGCTCGCATATCGCATGCACGGCCTGGCGCGACAGGCGACGTCCGTTCTTATTTAAAAAGACCGCCGAGGTCTCGGTTCCGCGGGCATGGGCCGCCAAGCGAGAACGTCCCTCAGTTACATAGAGCGTCAGAGCTCGCGCCGCGCTTCCCACCAGTGGGGACAGGCGTTCCTTTGAGCCCTTACCGCGAACGAGTACAAAGCCATCGTCAATATGGATATCGCCCACATCGAGCCCAACCAGCTCACTCACACGCAAACCGCATCCGTAGAGCACTTCCAAGATGGCATGGTCGCGCAGTCCCATCTCGCCCTCGGGAAAGTCTTGATCGAGCAGCGCCGAGACATCCTCCACCGATAGATACTCCGGCAAACGCTCAGCCTTTTTAGGCAGGCGCAACGCCGCCGTCGGGTTTTGGGCCACGGCCCCATCGCGCACCAAAAAGGCATGCAGGCCCTTCACGGCAGCAAGCGCGCGCTCCACCGAGGCGTCGGAATAGCCCCCATCGCGGCGATCGGCGACAAAGCCCTCCACGACCTGACGGGTCACCTCTTCAAAAGACACAATACCCGCCCGCTCCAGATAGGCGCAGTACGTCGTCAGGTCACGACGATAGGCCACAATCGTGTTGCGCGCCAAGCCCCGCTCGACCGCGAGATAATCGAGATACTCCCCCGCCGCCACGGCGAGCGACGAGGGAGTAGCTTCGGTATGTTCCTTATTCGCCGGCACCCTTAGTCCGTAGCGAGGTTCATGGGCGTCACCTGCAGACGGTCGACACCCTCGTGCTGGCCGATCGAAGCGCGCACGAACTCGCGGAACAGCGGCTGCGGGTTGGTCGGGCGGCTCTTGAACTCGGGATGAGCCTGGGTTGCCACATACCACGGATGCACGTCGCGCGGCAGCTCGACCATCTCGACCAGGCGCTCGTCGGGCGACAGACCCGAGATAACCAAACCGGCGTCCTCGAGCTGGTCGCGGAAGGCGTTGTTGAACTCAAAGCGGTGACGGTGACGCTCGTAGACGAGTTCCTCGCCATATGCCTCACGAGCAAGAGTATCGGCGGCGAGCTTGCACGGATAGGCGCCCAGGCGCATGGTGCCGCCCTTCTCGGTCACGTCCTCCTGCGAGCTCATCAGATCGATGACGCTATACGGACCGTCCGGATCAAACTCGGAGGAGCTGGCACCAGCAAGGCCAACGACATTGCGGGCGAACTCGCACACGGCGACCTGCATACCCAGGCAAATGCCCAGATACGGAATCTTGTGCTCACGGGCAAACTCGGCCGCGAGGATCTTGCCCTCCAGGGCGCGCTTGCCAAAGCCGCCGGGGACCAGGATGCCCGAGGCGTCGCCTAGAACCTCGGAGACATTCTGCTCATCGAGGCTCTCGCCGTCGACTAGCTGGACGTCCACATGGCGATCGTAGAAGACGCCCGCATGGTGCAGGGCCTCGATAACCGACAGGTACGCATCGGGCAGCTGCGTGTACTTACCCACGACGGCGATCTTCACCTTGTCGGCGTGATGGTTGGCGTGATTCTGTTTGCGCAGGAACTCGTTCCACTCGCTCATGTCGCGCTCACGCGGATCCAGACCCAGGCGCTCGCAAATGCGCAGGTCAAAGTCCTGCTCGGCAAGCAGCTGCGGAACATCGTAAATGCTCGCGCAGTCCTCGTTGGTAAAGACGCAATCGGTGTCGACGTCGCAGAAGCTTGCGATCTTTCCGCGGATAGCGTCATCGATATGGTGGTCGGAGCGCAGCACGATAATATCGGGCTGGATGCCAAAGCTGCGGAGCTCCTTGACGGAATGCTGCGTGGGCTTGGTCTTGACCTCGTGGGCGGCGGCGATATAGGGAACGAGCGACACGTGGATGTAGCAGACGTTCTCGGGGCCGGCCTCCTTGCGGTACTGCCGGATGGCCTCGACAAACGGTTGGGACTCGATGTCGCCGATCGTGCCGCCCAGCTCGGTGATGACTACATCGGAGCCGGTCTGCTCCTCGATGCGGCGGAACTTGTCCTTAATGGCATTGGTGACGTGGGGAATCACCTGCACGGTACCGCCCAAAAAGTCGCCGCGACGCTCACGGGCGATTAGGCTTTTGTAGATGGCACCGGTCGTAAAGTTGGAATCGCGGGTCAGGTTCTCATCAATAAAGCGCTCGTAATGACCCAGGTCCAGGTCGGACTCGTAACCATCCTCGGTAACGAAGACCTCACCATGCTGAAACGGGCTCATGGTACCAGGGTCGACGTTCAGATACGGGTCGGCCTTTTGCATCGTTACTTTGTAGCCACGCGACTTGAGCAGACGGCCCAGCGAGGCCGCGGTAATACCCTTGCCCAGAGACGAAACTACGCCACCGGTCACGAACACATGCTTGGTCATATTGAGTTACCTGCGCTTCCCGTAGAAGTTGTCCATACACATCTTACGGGTCTTCATTGTAATACTCGCGCCGCGGACCGTTCGCAATTTTTCTCGCGTGCGGTTGCATTTCTCAATCTTGAAACAAAACGCCGCCCGGTTTCCCAGGCGGCGTCGCTATGGCAAGGGTTACATGCTGCTATCGATCAGCAACCTCGTCCTCAAGCATTTCTTGAACGAGCATGCCGGTGCGGACGCCCTCAAGATACCACTCGCCACGTTCGGTGAGGCAAATGCCATTTGCAAGCTGACCGCCGTCGTCGCTATAACGCGAGACGACATCAATCATGCCTTCGGAATCCAAGCGATCGATTGCGGCGCGGGCACGATACGGCGAAACCCCCACGCGCTCGGCAAGCGTTTTGCGCGAGAAACCATACGGCCCGCCATTGTCTTCGGTTTGCTGGTCGATCTCCATCAACACCAGCACCTCGACACGCTTCATATCGTTGACACTCGCACGACCCTTGCCCGCCATAGCAGCCTCCTCAAACCGAGCACGAACATCTAGCGCGCCGTGCGCGACCGACACACCTCACGATGGCAGGTAGTATCCATCATGCGGCATCCCGCTAAGGATGAAACAGTTACGGTTATTGTATACCGCTCAAATTGTTTCTAGGCAGGTAAACGGCTATTTTTCGCGGAAATAGGCGCTTTATTGATCAAAAAGCCGTACCGGGCGCTAACCCGATACGGCCAAAATGCAATGCAATTACCGCGGCGCTTCAAACTTAGCGATGGAAGAAACCACGGCGTTCAAACTTGGGCTCGCAGCACACGTTGATGCCCAGTTTGCGCAGTACCGTCTCGTCCGTCGGCGAGATAATCACGCTAAAGAAGGCATCGCAACCGCGCAGCTGCTCCAGGCCCGAAAGGACACGAGCGGCCGTCTCACTCGTGGCCGAGGTGATCGACAGCGCCATAAGCGTCTCGTCGGTGTGGAGGCGCGGGTTTTTGCTGCCCAGGAAATGCGTCTTGAGCTTGCTGATGGGCTCGATCGCCTCATCGCTAATGACCTCGAGCTCAAGGTCGACGCCCGAGACATGCTTGAGGGCGTTCATAATGAGCGAACTTGCGGCGCCCAGGCGCGTGGAGGTCTTACCGGTCACCACGGAGCCATCGGGCATGACCATGGCACCCACGGGACCACCCGTCAGCTGCTCCCTGGTGAGAGCGGCCGAGCGTGCCGGCGAGTAGTTTTTGTCGATTCCCGCCTTCTTCATAATAATCTTGAGACGGTCGACTTGCTCATCGCCCACGCCGGTACGGCGCACATTTTCGACCGCGGTAAAGTAGCGGCGGACGATCTCCATCTTGGAAGCGTCGCGGCAGGCATCGTCATCGGTGATGGCAAAACCGACCATATTGACGCCCATGTCCGTAGGGCTCTGGTAGGGGCTCTTGCCCAGGATCTTTTCCATCAGGGCACGGACTACCGGGAAGGCCTCGACGTCGCGGTTGTAGTTGACCGTGGTCTTGTTGTAGGCCTCCAGGTGGAAGGAGTCGATGATGTTGGCGTCATCGAGGTCTGCCGTGGCGGCCTCGTAGGCAATATTGACCGGATGCGTAAGGGGCAGATTCCAAACCGGGAAGGTCTCGAATTTGGCATAGCCGGCGGCCGTGCCATGCTTGTGCTCGTGATAGAGCTGAGACAGGCAAGTGGCGAGCTTGCCCGAGCCAGGGCCGGGCGCCGTCACGACAACGAGCGGTCGGGTGGTCTCGACAAACTCGTTCTTGCCATAGCCGTCGTCGGACACAATCAGATCGACATCGTGCGGATACCCCTCGATGGGATAGTGCAGCTTGGCGGGAATACCGAGCGCGTTCAGGCGGTTGCGGAACACATCGGCAGCGGGCTGTCCAGCGTACTGGGTGATGACCACGGCCGCGACAGCAAAGCCGTTGCCGCGGAACAGGTCAACCAGGCGCAGCACATCCTCGTCATAGGTAATGCCAAGGTCACCACGAGCCTTGTTTTTCTCGATGTGGTTCGCGTTGATCGCGATGATAACCTCGACATCGTCGGCGATGCTTTTGAGCATGCGGAACTTGCTGTCCGGCTCAAAACCCGGTAGCACGCGGCTGGCATGATAGTCATCGAACAGCTTGCCGCCAAACTCCAAATACAGCTTGCCGCCAAACTGCGAGATGCGCTCCTTAATGTGAGCAGCCTGCAGCTCGATATACTTCGCGTTGTCGAAACCCTGGCGCATGTATGGCTCCCGTCCCGTTTCGTAAATTAAGTTCCTACGCGATTATAACGGAGCCCGCCCTCCCCGATAACCAGACCATCAACAGGCACCAACCAAACACGCCATCGATAAGTTGCGGTGAAATAGCTCCTGTTTAACCCCTCAAGACGGCCAAACGGGAACTATTCCACCGCAACTTCCCCTTTTGGCGCAAATTAACCTGACCCCTTTGCACCAACAGCAGAAACGTCGCGGGCAGAGAACGGACAGCGAACAGGCGCCAGAGCGAGCAAGCCGCCCCCTGCGCCAACAATGGCAGCGCCGCAGGTTGAGCATAAGTCAGCGAAAGCCCGCCAGAGCGAGCAAGGTGACGTGAAAGAGGAGGGCATAGGCCTTTTGGCCATGCCCGACGATTGAACGTCAGATTGCCGCTCTGGCGGGCTTGCAGCGTCGAGTGGTTCCGGCGTTTGGTAAAACGCCGGAACACAAGAGCGCCCCCTCCCGCGCACGGAACGGGAGGGGGCTAAAGGTAGGAGTCTACCGGTGGGTTTACCCCACCGGAAAGACGATGACCAGGTGATCCGTTATAGGATCGTCAAGGTTCCGTGGGGTACCCAAGGGGTACTTAGAGCATCACGCAGGCGACGGTCAGAATGATGGCGCAGACGACGGAGAGAGCGACGATGAGCTTAAGGGCAAACTTGAGCCAGGTCGTCCACTCGATCTTAGCCAGAGCGAGACCGCCCATGATGGCACCAGAGGTCGGGGTGAACAGGTTCACGACGCCGATGGCGGCGGAGAAGATCATGACCATGACCTCGGGCGAGAAGCCGAGCTTAACAGCCAGCGGTCCCATGATGGGCATGGAGACAGTAGCCATACCGGAGGTCGAGGGGATCAGGAAGGACAGGCCGAAGTAGACCAGGAAGCTCATGGGAGCGAAGATCACGCCGGACAGGCCAGCCAGAGCATTGGCGGCAGCGTCGAGGACGTAGACGTCGAGGCCGGTGCTAGCCATGAGGACGGAGATACCACGGGCGAGAGCGATGACGAGGACAACGGACATCATGTCGGCAGCGCCGGTGATGAAGGTGTTGACGATCTGCTTCTCGGACAGGCCACCGATGATACCGATCAGGACAGCCATGAGGAAGAACCAGGTGGAAGCCTCATCGAAGTACCACTGGCCAATGGGCAGGCCGGTGATCAGGGCAGACCAGCCCTGAACGATGGCGTTACCGTCGGCGTCATAGACAGCGCCAGCATCGAAGAAGTTGGCGACGCCCTCGTTGAGGTCGGCCAGCGGGATGAAGCCGACGATCATGACGACGAAGGTGAAGGCAAAGGCGATCAGAACACCCTTCTGACGACCGGTGAGCTTGACCTCCTTGTGAACCTCGGAAGCAGCCTTGCCGTGAGCCTCTTCGGCGTCCTTGAGCTCCTGCATCGAAAGGATGGTGGAACCCTTGTCAGCCTTGACCTTCTTGGCATAGCTCATGACGAAGAGGATGGACATAACAGTGGTAACAATCCACAGGACGGCACCGAGGCCGATGATGATGGACTGGTTGACCTCAATGCCAACGCCGGTCAGAGCGTCGACGGCAGCGCCGACGGCGAACGGGTTAACCGTGGAGCCCAGGCAGCCGCAGCCAGCGCCGAGCAGGACGGTGGCAGCACCGACCATAGGGTCGAAGCCAGCGGCCATCATGGTAGCGGCAAGCAGGGCGTAGAAGGGAACGGTCTCCTCGCACATACCATAGGTGGTACCACCGAGGGAGAAGATGAACATCAGCACGGGAATGAGCATGATCTCATTGCCCTTAAGCTTCTGCACCAGAACAGCAATGCCGTTGTCCAGGGCGCCGGTCTCGGTCATCATGCCGAGGAAGCCGCCGAGGATCATAACGAAGAGGCAGACGGGCAGAGCGTCAGCGAAGCCCTTGACCGGGGCGGTGCAGAAATCGCTCAGGCGGGCAGCGGTAACCTCGCCACCGGACGTACCGGAGACGATAACGGTAACAACCGCGACGATTGCCAGCAGAGCAAGAAGAATGGTGAACGATGAAGGCATACCGCGCTTTTTCTTAGCGGTCTCAGTCATAGTTCTCATCCCCCCTTCATAAATCATTTACTGATCTCGCCCGAAGCGGCTCTTCCGTGCCGTGCATGTCGCTCGGTGCGAGATTTTTACCAGACAAAAGCGCTCGGGGTGCGCAGCAATGCACCCCGAGCGAGATGCTAGATGCTCTTACTTGAGCGTGGCGTACATGACAGCCTTGATGGTGTGCATGCGGTTCTCGGCCTCGTCGAAGACCTTGGAAGCGGGGCTCTCGAAGACCTCGTCGGTGACCTCCTGCTCGGTGATGCCGAACTGCTCGCACTTCTCGGCGCCAATCGTGGTGTTGGTGTCGTGGAAGCTGGGCAGGCAGTGCAGGAAGATGGCACCCGGGTTGGCCATAGCCATGACCTCGGAGGTAACGCGATACGGGGTGAGCTGAGCGATGCGCTCGGCCCAGACCTCGTCGGGCTCGCCCATGGAGACCCACACGTCGGTGTAGAGAACGTCGGCACCGGTGACGCCGTCCTTGACGTCGGTGGTCAGCTTGATGGTGCAGCCGTTGGCCTCGGCGATGGGCTTGCAGGCCTCGATGACGTCGTCAGCGGGCATGCACTCCTCGGGGCCGCAGGCCACAAAGTTCATGCCGAGCTTGGAGCAGACGACCATGAGGGAGCGAGCGACGTTGTTCTTGCAGTCGCCCATGAAGACGAGGGTCTTGCCCTTGATGTCGTAGTTGAAGTTCTCCTGGACGGTCAGGATGTCGGCGAGCATCTGGGTGGGGTGCCACTCGGTGGTCAGACCGTTCCACACGGGCACGCCGGACTTAGCGGCAAGCTCCTCGACGTCGTCCTGGGCAAAGCCACGGAACTCAATGCCGTCATACATGCGGCCGAGAACGCGGGCGGTGTCCTCGATGGACTCCTTCTTGCCCATCTGCGACGAACCCGGATCGAGGTAGGTGACGCCCATGCCCAGATCCATGCCGCCAACCTCGAAGGCGCAGCGGGTACGAGTGGAGGTCTTCTGGAAGAGCAGAACGATGTTCTTGCCCTCGAGATAACGGTGCGGAACGCCAGCGCGCTTCATGTCCTTGAAGTTCTTGGAGAGCTTGAGCAGGTACTCGATCTCCTCGGTGGTGAGGTCGAGGAGCTTGAGGAAGCTACGGCCGGAGAGGTTAACACCCATGGTTCGTTTCCTTTCGAAGAAATGAATTACGTAAGTATTAGTGTTGCCCGTTTGACGGGCGAAACCGGTGCGGTTGTAGGGGGACCGCACCGGAAACGGAAAACCTTAGAGGTCCTCGCGCCAGAAGGGCATGCTCATGCAGCGCGGGCCGCCACGGCCGCGGGAGAGCTCGGCGGAGGGCACGACGAGAAGGTCCAGGCCCTCCTTGTACAGCACGTCGTTGGTGACGGTGTTGCGGGCGTAGACGCAGATCTTGCCGGGCTCGACGCACAGGGTGTTGGAGCCGTCGTTCCACTGCTCGCGGGAGGCCGCGATCGGGTCGCCGCCGCCGCAGGGGATCAGCTTGACCTGGTCGACGCCGGTGGCGTCCTCCAGGACGTGCTCGAGGGTGTCCTCGATCAGGCGGATGTTCACGTCGCCCGGGTTCTTGCCGGCGGTAAGCTCGTAGACGCGCAGGGTGCCCATGATGGCGGGGTGGATCGTGAACTTATCGACGTCGATCTGGGTGAAGACCGTGTCGAGGTGCATGAAGGCGCGGGAGACCGGGATGTCGAAGGCCAGGATGCGCTCGACCTTGGAGTCGGAGTTCCAGAAGATGTTCTGGGCCATGACGTCGATCGCGGCGGCCTGGGTGCGCTGGGAGATGCCGACGGCGAGGGTCTTCTCGTTGATGTTCAGCACGTCGCCGCCCTCGGTGTGGAACTGGCAGTCGCGGCGGAAATACAGGGAGACGTCCTTGTAGTCGGGGTGGTACTTGAAGACGTACTTGCCGTACAGGGTCTCGCGGTTGCGGGTGACCGAGTACATGCGGTTGAGGTTGACGCCCTCGCCGACGACCGCGAACGGGTCGCGGGTGAAGTAGAGGTTGGGCATCGGGTCGATGATCAGGTCGGACTCGGACTCGGAGTTGACCAGGGAGTCGAGGGTCGTGGACGCCGTGAGGGGCATGTCGATCTCGGCCTTGGTCATGCCGGCCATGGTCTTCTTGACGAACTCGAGGTTGTCCTCGATGGAGTCCAGCTTCTCGCGGACGATCTGCGGCATCTGCTGGCCGCGGATGCCTGCCTCGGCGATGTACTGGTCGGTGAACTCGGCGCGGGCGCCGGGGACCTGGTCGAACACCTCTGCGACGAGGTTCTCGAGGTAGAGGACCTCCACGCCCTGGTCCCTCAGGATCTGGGCGAAGGTGTCGTGCTCCTGCTGTGCGACCTCCAGGAACGGGACGTCGTCGAACAGGAGTCGCTCGAGCTCGTCGGGCGGCAGGTTGAGGAGCTCGTCGCCGGGACGGTGCAGGCAGACCTTCCTGAGCTTGCCGATCTCGGAAGGCACGTGCAGACCTTTCGTCATGGCCTCCTACCTTTCTTTCGGGCCCCTGTCAGGGCCGATTCGTTAGCGCCCCTCCGTGTGAGGCGTTATTGCTGACGACATATTTATATCCAAAATCAGTCCATACTTCCACCTCGCCCCCGAACGGTTTTATATGAGGGGTGAACGGCATACACATATACTTCACGCATGGCACACTTTGATTTAATAAAGTTTATTTACGTGCTAAAACGCGTTTTCAATCCAAATAGCAAATGGAACTTAACTTTATTAAACCACCCTCAAATTGCATATTTCTAATAAAGCTATGAATAGAATTAGCGATTCATGCCGCGTCTCAACCATTTTCATTTTTATTCAGAAAAAAGTTTGTCCTATTCATTTCTGGTAAACAAATTACCGTTTACCAGACGCTTGATACCGTTCACCGGAAGCTCAGTATAAGGCCCAGCGGATACCGGCTCGCTTTACGGCCCCATTTGTAACAACTTGACTTCTCGGTATAGAAAAACGAACCCGCTTCCCCTTGGGAAACGGGTCCGTTTTCGATTATCTTCGGCCAATTTGGATAAGGCCCTCGAAGATCGTCGGAATCCTAGCGATCGAACTCCGCCAGTGCCTCGCCCAAAAGCCTCAGGCCCTCGCGAAGAACGTCTTCGCTCGCGCAGTAGCCCAGGCGTGCGCCGCAGGGAAGCTCAAAGCGGCTACCGGGGACCAGCAGCACTCCCCTCTCGGCCAACAGGCGCTTACAGAATTCCTCGTCATCCTCGGGAATATCCAGCTGGATAAACGAGGTGGATATTCCCTGCGGGGCCGTCCAGGAAACGCGATGCTGCGTATCGATCCAAGCCTGCGCGATATCGCGGTTGCCAAACACGATCTTGCGATTGCGCTCGAGAATCTTGTCCTTGTGCTCGAGCACGTAGGTCGCCATGGCATCGTTGAACACGCCGCCGCAGATCATGGTGTAGTCGCGGTAGGTGCGGATGCGGTTGGACACCTCTTCGTCGGCCACGACCCAGCCCACGCGGGCCGCAGGCGTCGAATAGGTCTTGGACACCGAGTTGGTGACAATGGCCTTCTCGTACATGTCGGCCATCGACATAAAGGCCTTGGTGTTCTCAAGCGGCAGGTACACCTCGTCGCACAGCACATAGGCGCCAGCCGAACGGGCGATCTCGGCAATCTGGCCGAGCATATCGGCATCGAGCACCGTACCGATGGGGTTCGATGCGTTGTTGATGCAGATGAGCTTGGTATTGGGACGCACCAAGCGCTTAAGCTCCTCGATATCGGGCTTCCAGCCAAGCTCCTCGCGAAGCTCCCAATACTCGACCTCGGCACCGAGCGTACGCGGAATCTCGTAGAGCGGCGCGTAGGTGGGCCACTCGGCGATGACATGGTCGCCGGGCTCGACCACGGCCATGATGGCGTTGAGGTTAGCGCCCGTGCAGCCATTGGTCTGCAGAATGTGATCGGGATTGACCTCGCGACGATACAGCTTGGCAACCTCGGCCTTAAACTCCGGAGAGCCCTCGATCCAGCCGTAGTTCATCTTCTCGCGGTCCAGGCGCTCGTAGAACGTGGCGCCGTCCTGCTCATCGAGCGCGCGCAGCTCGCCCATGGTGAGCGACGAGATCGTCGACTGGGCGATGTCCCACGTGGCGCTCTTCTCCCAAACGTTGAGCCATTCCTCAACGCCAATCGTCTTAATGTCCATGGCCAAGCTCCTTACAAAAGCAGTCATCCAACCGTGTTGACGTTCCTCATACAAGATTGGGGCGGCGCGAAAACCCGCACCGCCCCAATGGGAGACATCTAACGTCAGCTAGATGTATGTATTAAGACCTATACGGGTCCTAGAAGACCTTAGAGGTCCTCGCGCCAGAAGGGCATGCTCATGCAGCGCGGGCCGCCGCGGCCGCGGGAGAGCTCGGCGGAGGGCACGACGAGAAGGTCCAGGCCCTCCTTGTACAGCACGTCGTTGGTGACGGTGTTGCGGGCGTAGACGCAGATCTTGCCGGGCTCGACGCACAGGGTGTTGGAGCCGTCGTTCCACTGCTCGCGGGAGGCCGCGATCGGGTCGCCGCCGCCGCAGGGGATCAGCTTGACCTGGTCGACGCCGGTGGCGTCCTCCAGGACGTGCTCGAGGGTGTCCTCGATCAGGCGGATGTTCACGTCGCCCGGGTTCTTGCCGGCGGTAAGCTCGTAGACGCGCAGGGTGCCCATGATGGCGGGGTGGATCGTGAACTTATCGACGTCGATCTGGGTGAAGACCGTGTCGAGGTGCATGAAGGCGCGGGAGACCGGGATGTCGAAGGCCAGGATGCGCTCGACCTTGGAGTCGGAGTTCCAGAAGATGTTCTGGGCCATGACGTCGATCGCGGCGGCCTGGGTGCGCTGGGAGATGCCGACGGCGAGGGTCTTCTCGTTGATGTTCAGCACGTCGCCGCCCTCGGTGTGGAACTGGCAGTCGCGGCGGAAATACAGGGAGACGTCCTTGTAGTCGGGGTGGTACTTGAAGACGTACTTGCCGTACAGGGTCTCGCGGTTGCGGGTGACCGAGTACATGCGGTTGAGGTTGACGCCCTCGCCGACGACCGCGAACGGGTCGCGGGTGAAGTAGAGGTTGGGCATCGGGTCGATGATCAGGTCGGACTCGGACTCGGAGTTGACCAGGGAGTCGAGGGTCGTGGACGCCGTGAGGGGCATGTCGATCTCGGCCTTGGTCATGCCGGCCATGGTCTTCTTGACGAACTCGAGGTTGTCCTCGATGGAGTCCAGCTTCTCGCGGACGATCTGCGGCATCTGCTGGCCGCGGATGCCTGCCTCGGCGATGTACTGGTCGGTGAACTCGGCGCGGGCGCCGGGGACCTGGTCGAACACCTCTGCGACGAGGTTCTCGAGGTAGAGGACCTCCACGCCCTGGTCCCTCAGGATCTGGGCGAAGGTGTCGTGCTCCTGCTGTGCGACCTCCAGGAACGGGACGTCGTCGAACAGGAGTCGCTCGAGCTCGTCGGGCGGCAGGTTGAGGAGCTCGTCGCCGGGACGGTGCAGGCAGACCTTCCTGAGCTTGCCGATCTCGGAAGGCACGTGCAGACCTTTCGTCATGGCCTCCTACCTTTCTTTCGGGCCTTTCGGCCGAATCTCTCAGCACCCTTCCGTAACGGGTGCTGCTTACTGACAGCTCTAGTTATATCCAAATTCCAACCGCAATTCCACCTCGCCCCCGAACGGTCAACAAAGTTCGATGAACGGTATATCGAATATGATTCCCCCATAATGCACTTCGGCGTTCTAAAGTAGCTTTTCTAAGGTAAACGCTCTTTTTTCTCAAAAATCATTCGCAATTACAACTCCAATCTTTCGATTAAGAATTGCATATCTACAACGGTTTTATGTATATAAATGACGCTTGTTCGTGTTTCTGTCTGTATTCGATGATATTCAGCTACCTATCATTCTTATTCACACATACTCACCAGTTGAGTGAGGATATAGACCGTTTTTCACAACGCGAAGGGCGTCAGCTCTATGGCTTGTCAGCGTAAGAAGTAGGTAAAGATACCGTTCACGCGATACGTCCGTGCCATAGGCCGACTAAATTGAGACAATAGTGAATAGTGTTAGGCAACCGTCCCCCACGGGGACTGAACGGACAGATGCATATGCCGAGCAAAATCGAAAAAAAGCAAGCCGCCGCAAAGCTGCGCAAACCGCCGCGCGACTTCTCGTACACGCAGAACCGAGAGCTCAGCTGGCTGCGCTTTGATAACCGTGTGCTTGACGAAGCCTTCGACGAGACCGTTCCGCTGTTCGAGCGGCTAAAGTTCGTGTCGATTTTCGAGTCTAACCTCGATGAGTTTCTCATGGTGCGCGTGGGCGGCCTGTCCGATCTGGCAGAGCTCAAAAAACAGCCTGTCGACAACAAGAGCAATATGACCGCCTCCGAACAAGTCGATGCTGTCATGGCCGAAATGCCCGGGCTCCTTACCCGATGGGAGTCCATCTTTAAGAGCATCGAGGGCAAGCTCGACACCCTGGGCGTTCACCGCGCCCGCATCGATTCGCTTACGCCCGAGGAGCGCACCTTTGTAACCCGTTACTTCCAGGCCTACGTGTCGCCGGTCATCTCACCGCTGGTGATTGACCCGCGCCACCCCTTCCCCAACCTGCGCAACGGCGCACTCTACCTGGCCTGCGGCCTGGACGGCGTCACCGACGAGGAGAGTCTGCTGGGCCTTATCGAGATTCCCACCTCGATGAACCGCGTGGTCGAGATCCCCTCGCCCACCGGCACCTACTCCTACATCTTGCTCGAGGACGTCATCCTCGCCTGCCTGGACAGCTGCTTTGGCTCCTATAAGCCGCTCGACCGCGCGCTCATCCGCGTCACCCGCAACGCCGACATCGACCCGGACGGCGAGGGCGTCGAGGAGGAAGAGGATTACCGTCAGCACATGAAGCGCATCCTCAAGAAACGCTTGCGCCTGCAGCCGGTGGTGCTCGCGGTCTCGGGGTCGCTCGAGAAGGCGACGCTCAAGACCATCCGCAAGGCGCTCGAGCTTTCGCGCCGCTCTGTCTTTACCTGCGATATCCCGCTCGACCTAGGCTACGTCTTTGGCATTGAGGGCAAGATTCCCGAGCACCTGCGCAACGAGTTGCTCTTTACACCGTTTAAGCCGCAGCCCAACCCCACCATCGATATGACCCGCTCCATCCGCGAGCAGGTACTTCAGCACGACAAGCTGCTCTTTTATCCCTATGAGGCCATGAACCCCTTCCTGGATCTGGTGCACGAGGCCGCCTACGACCCCGAGTGCATCTCACTGCGCATCACGCTCTACCGCGTGGCCAAGCAGAGCCGCCTGTGCGAGTCACTGATCGATGCCGCCGAGAACGGCAAAGAGGTCACGGTGCTCATGGAGCTCCGCGCGCGCTTTGACGAGCAGAACAACATCGAGTGGGCCGAGCGCCTGGAAGAGGCCGGCTGCACCGTCATCTACGGCTCCGAGGGCTTTAAGTGCCACTCCAAGATCTGCCAGCTCACCTATCGCGAGGGCATGGCGCTAACGCGCCTGACGCTGCTGGGCACCGGCAACTTTAACGAGAAGACGGCCAAACTCTACAGCGACTTTATGCTCATGACCGCTCACCCCGGCATCGGCGAGGACGCCAACCTGTTCTTCCGCAACCTGTCGCTGGGCAACCTGCGCGGCGATTACCGCTTCCTGGGTGTGGCGCCCGTCGGACTGAAACCGCTCATCATGCGCGGGCTTGACCGCGAGATCCAGCGCGCCCTCGCCGGCGAGCCCGCCCGCGTGTTCTTTAAACTCAACTCGCTCACCGACCGCGAGGTCATCGACAAGATCGCCGAGGCATCGTGCGCAGGAGTCCGCGTGGACATGATCATCCGCGGCATCTCGTGCCTCAAGCCGGGCGTTCCTGGCAAGACCGAGAACGTGCATGTCCGTTCTATCGTCGGACGCTTTTTGGAGCATGCGCGCGTTTACGCCTTTGGCGTGGACTCGGACATGATCTACCTGAGCTCGGCCGACATGATGACACGCAACACCGAGCACCGCGTGGAGATCGCCTTCCCCGTGCTCGACCCCACCTGCCGCGCCCTGGTGCACGAGTACATGAGCATGCAGCTGCGCGACAACGTGAAGGCCCGCAGCCTCACGAGCGACGGCACCTGGGTCCCCGTGGAGCGCGCAGAGGGTGAGAAACCCTTCAACTCGCAGGAAGCCCTGCTGGAGCGTGCCTACCGCAACGCCGAGGCCGCGCCCGAGCCCGTCATTGAGGCAAAGCCCGCCCCTGCTCCTAAGCCGCAGCCGGCCACACCCGAGGTTCAGAAGGTCCAGGCGACCGTCATTGAGCCCGAGCCCGCACCTGCACCTCAGCCCGAGCCGCAGGCAGCTAAGCCCGCACCCGAGACGAGCGCCCGTCGCGATAAGCCCGCCGGCAAGACCAAGGCCATCGAGCGCCATCGCCCCGGTCGTGTGCGCATGGGCCTGGGCCTGATCGGCCTGGGTCTTAAGACGCTCATTACCGGCAAGACGAAATAGTCGTTTGTAGAAGCAGTTTGTAGAAGCGCCCCGCATTTGAGGAAAGCCTCGGATGCGGGGCGCTTTTCCCTGCTACCATGGTGCGAGCAACAACACGAATGACAGGCAGGGATATGAAGCTCACTATAGAATCGATGACCTACGGCGCCGACGGGCTGGCGCACGCCGACAACGGCAAAGCCGTCTTTGTGCAGGGTGCCGTGGCAGGCGACACCGTCGAGGCCGAGGTCGTACAGGACGGCAAGTCGTTCATGCGCGCCCGCACCACCGAGATTCTGGAGCCGAGCCCCGATCGCATTCAGCCCCCCTGCCCCTACGTGGGCATCTGCGGCGGCTGCTCGTGGGGCAATCTCTCACGCACGGCACAGCTCGCCGCCAAGGAGCAAAACCTGCGCTCCACGCTCGAGCGCATCGGCAAGTTCGCTCCTGAGCAGGTCGATAAGTTGGTGCAGCCCATCTGCCACACCAAGGACGACTGGGGCTACCGCAATAAAATCGAGCTCGAACCGACCGTCGTCAACGGTCGCGTGCGCCTTGGCATGCACGGTGTCGACCCCAGCAAAATCGTGACCGTCGATGCGTGCCCGCTGTTCGATAAACGTTTTCCCAAGGCGCTCAAATCGGTCGTCGGCGCACTCAACTATCTAAGCGGCAGCCATGACTTGGGACTCGAACGCGTGGGCATTCGTGCATCGCGCCGTACCAAGGCACTCGAGGTCGCACTCTGGACGCCTACAGGCTCTTTTCCGCGCTCGCAGGTCTCCCGCGTGCTGGCGGACGCCGCTCATCCCACGAGCATCGTGCGTGTGATGAGCAAGGGCGAAAAGAAGGCCCGCCGTGTCTCCAAGGTCGAAATGCTCGCCGGAGAGGGCTCATGGACCGAGAATATCGCCGAGGGTCAGATGCGCTTGTCTGCCCCGTCTTTTTTCCAGGTCAACACCAAGGGTGCCGAGATTTTGATCGAGCTTGTCATGGAAGCGCTCGACCCGCAAGAAGACGAGCTTGCCGTGGACCTGTACTGCGGCGCCGGAACCTTTACCCTGCCGCTCGCCCGCCGCTGCGACTTCGTCGCCGCCGTCGAGGCCTACGGCCCGGCCGTGCGCGACCTGCGCCGTAACTTGGAGATCAACAAGCTTGATAACGTCGACGTCATTGGCGGAGACGCGGTGCGCGAGTTCCCCGACCAGGATGCCGACGTCTTGGTGGTCGACCCGCCGCGCGCAGGCCTCGCCCCCGAGGCGATCGACCTTATCGCCAGCACGAGTGCTCGCGATGTCGCCTACGTGAGCTGCGACCCGGCCACCCTGGCGCGCGATCTCAAACGCTTTGTCGAAGAAGGCACCTTCTCCCCCGTAAAGATCACGCCAGTCGACCTGTTCCCACAAACCTTCCACTGCGAGACCGTCGTCCACCTTAGGCGCAACTAGTCACTTAATCATTGCTCAGAAAAATCATTGGGAAATCGAGCGTGGCAAGCGGAGGTCTTCGGGGTATAAGACGGCTAATTGTATGCCGCCTATGAAAGGAACCCTCATGCCCAGCGTTGCCGTTCTCGCCGCCGATGGCTTTGAAACTATTGAATGCTTGACCATGGTCGATGTCATGCGTCGCGGCGGCGTGCGTGCCACGCTCGTCTCGATCATGCCCACGCGTGAGGTCGTAAGCTCGCTGCAGATCCCTGTGACCTGCGATGCGCTCTTTGATGAGATCAACTTTGACGAGTACGACTGCGTCGTGCTGCCCGGCGGCCTGCCCGGTGCCACCAACCTGCGCGCCGATCAGCGCGTCTGCGACGTGGTCTGCGAGTTCGCCGCGACCAAGCACGTCGCCGCCATCTGCGCTGCCCCGTTTATCCTGGGCGAGCTCGACCTGCTCGAGGGGCGCCACGCCACGTGCTTCCCTGGCTTTGAGAAAAGCTTCCCCGAAGGCGCCTATACCGGCGAAAAGGTTACGCAAGACGGCAACATCATCACCGCCAGCGGCATGGCCCAGTCGCTCCCCTTTGCGCTTGAGCTGCTGCGCACGCTCGCCGGCGACAAGGCCGTCGAGAAGGTCGCCGAGGGCATTCAGCTATGATTTTGGCTTCGCAATCACCGCGCCGCATCGAGTTGATGCGCGAGGCAGGCTATAACATTCGCGTGATTCCCGCAGATATCGACGAAACGCCTTTTGATGGCGAGGTCCCGCTTACGCTCGTTGAACGCTTAGCACGCGCCAAAGCCGCCGCCGTTGCCGCCGAGCATGCCGAGCCCAACGAACTGACCGTCGCGGCCGATACTATTGTCACCTTTGACGGCCATATTTTGGGCAAGCCGGCAGACGGGGACGAGGCACGCACCATGCTCCGCGAGCTTTCGGGCCGCACGCACCAGGTCGCAACCGGCGTCTGCATCGTTAAAGCCGGCGACGCTACAGCTCCGCATGCCGCCGAGAGCCTGTCGTTTGTCGATGTGACCGACGTGACGTTCTATGAGCTTACCGAAGAGCAGATCGAGCGCTATGTTGCCTCCGGCGAACCCATGGACAAGGCCGGGGCCTACGGCATCCAAGGCACAGGCGGCCGCATGCTTGTGCACGATATTTCGGGTGACTTCTACAACGTGGTGGGCTTGCCCATCGCTCGCGTCGCACGCGCGATTCAAAAACTCTCGTAATTGCATCTGGCGCTGGGTATCCCCCAGCGCCTACAATTTTGCCGTATCGTACGGATCCCGACCGGGCATAAGGCCCGGCGGAAAACCGATAGGAGAAAACATGGACACACTGCTCGAAGCCATCGATGTTTGCAATGTCGATGGCTTTTGCTTTGGCAACTATACGGACGAGGAGGCTGGCACCGGCTGCACCGTAATCGTGGCGCCCGAGGGTGCCACCGGCGGCGTTGACGTTCGCGGCGGTGCTCCAGCATCGCGCGAAACCGACCTGCTGCGACCCGAGAACACCGTCGACAAGGTTCACGCCGTCTGCCTTTCGGGCGGATCGGCCTTTGGCCTCGAGGCTGCAAGCGGCGTCGCTCGCGAACTCGAGAGCCGCGGCATCGGCCTTCCCGTCGGCCCCACGCAGGTGCCCATCGTGTGCTCCAGCTGTATCTTCGACCTTGCCTTTGGCGACCCCACCGTACGCCCCGACATAGAGGCCGGCATCGCCGCCGTGCGCGAGGCACTCGACAACACCCCCACCACGCTCGAGCAAGGCAATGTGGGCGCCGGCACCGGTGCCACCGTAGGTAAGCTCATGGGCCCTGCCACCTGCATGAAGGCTGGCCTTGGAGCCGCCGCCGTGGCACTCGGCCCCGTCAAGGTGGGCGCCGTGGTCTCGGTCAACGCCTGCGGCAACGTTGTCGACCCCTTCACCGGCGAGTGGGTCGCCGGTATGCGTGCCGCAGCCGATAGCGACCAGATCGTCGACATGGAACTCGCAGCCTTCGCCGCCGCCGGATCCATGCAGATGCCGCTCGACCGCACCAACACCACCATCAGCTGCATCGTCACCAACATGGAGCTCACTAAGGCCCAGGCCACCAAGGTCTCCCAAATGGCCGCAGACGCCTACGCACACGCCATCCGTCCCACGCACACCACCAACGACGGCGACACCATCTACACCCTCGCCAGCGGCAAACTGGGCGCCCAGGCAAGCGCCGCCGTTCCCCTAGACCTGCTGGGCATGCTCGCCGTAAGGGCCCTACAGACCGCCATCGTAAACGGAGCCAAAAACGCCAAAACCTCCCACGGCATACCCGGCGCCGCAAAGTAATCTCACTCGACCGTCGGTCGGAGACGGGCGGGCGTTACGTTTGTTGCTCTACAGTCCTATGCAAGACGAAGGCCACATTAAGTGGCCTTCTTTGCATGCGGAACTCGCGACAAACGTAACGCCCGCCCGTCTCCGACCGACTTCCAACCTTATTCTTTTCAGCCCAGGCCCCTGTGTACCGCGCGTCTAAGATCTTCAAATTCAGACAATCTGACAATCGATTCTTATAGCAGAGGCCCCTTGGCCTTTAGTTTGATACAAGTTCCGCACGAGCCGGAAAGCACTTAATGTGCTTTCCGTGCGAGCAGGACTGTTCGCAGTAGCAAACTAAAGGCCAAGGGGCCCAGTCAACCTATCAGCAGCGATTACTCAGCAGCTAGTTGAATTTGAAGATCTTTGAGGCAAGACGGTATAGGCCGAGTGTGGTTTTGTCGCCAGCGCGGCCACGCAGATTGGTGAAGAAGCCGACCACGCCGTAGCGAGCACGACGATACATGCGCTCATCGTAGGCCTTCAGGTCCGCCCACAGCGTCTTTAGGCGCTCGTCGGCGCAATCTTCCTCGGAAAGCTTGGTGAGCACCGAGCAGATCGCCATCATCATAGTGAAATAACCCATCATGTACGAACGCAGACGCGACGACTCGACATCGCTGTACAGGTGGTACGACTCCATCATGATGCGCGTCACACGGAACTGCTGGTCCAGACGCTTGACCATCGTGGCCTCGTTGACACTCTGGCCCTCGCGACCGATAAAGTAGCGATAGAGGTCGATGTCGGCGTAGTACATGGTCTTGCAACGCGGCAGCGGCACGTAGGCGTAGATGTTGTCCACATAGAACGTGTGCGGCGGCATGGGAAGGTTGGACTCGCGCAGCACATCCGTGCGATAGCACAGGCTGTGCATGAGCAGATTCTGGTCCAGGCGGAAATGGCCAATCTGGTCCCAGGTAAAGATCTTTTTTCGAGGCAAGGCAAACTTGTAACCAATGGCCGTATGCGTACCCTCGTAAACCTTCTCGTACACGTAGTTCGAGATAAACAGGTCAACGCGCTGGTCGCGCTCTTCAAAGCCGCGCAGAATCGACAGCATGGTCGAAAGGGCAGCGCCGTCAAGCCAGTCGTCCGAGTCGACAACCTTGTAGTAGGTGCCCTGCGCCTCGCGCAGACCCGAAAGGACGGCAATACCGTGGCCGCCATTCTCCTGGTGCACCGCGCGGATGATTCCAGGATAACGGGCCTCCCACTCGTCGGCCTTGGCGGCCGTCTCATCCTTGGAGCCGTCGTCCACCACGATAATCTCGATATCGGTGGCATAATTGCTCCCCTCCAAGATGGAGGTAATGCAATGGTCCATGTCCTTAGCGGCGTTATACGAGGGAATACCGAATGTTATGACTTTATGCATGGCAGGCGATAATCTCATCCGAAAGATCGAGGGCGGAATTGGTCACGGCATCCATATCGTAGTAACGATACTCGGCCAGACGACCCACCGGGTGGAAGTTTGTCAGGTTCTGGACGCGCTCAAGATAGCGCTCATAGAGCTCACGGTTCTCGGGCTCAAGAATGGCGTAATACGGCGTCTCGCCCGAGCCGGGCGTATAGGCCTTGGAGTACTCCTTCATGATGGTGGTCTTGCCGGGCAAAACCTGACCGGTCATGTTCTTGAACTCGGTGATACGCGTGTAGTCCTCGCTCGTGGTGTAGTTGACGGTGCCCACGGGCTGGAACTGGTCCATATCAAGCGTCTCGAACTTCATATCGAGCGTGCGGTACGGAAGAGCGCCCAGGTCAAGGTCGAACAGCTCATCGAGCGGACCGGTATAGACGATCTCGCCGCCGTAGACCTTGCCGCCGATCTTGACGGTGGTCTCGTCGATCTCAAAGAGATCGCGGGCGTCCACGTCGCAGAACACGTCGATCAGGTCGTGGTCGAGCATATGCTCGAACAGCGCCGTGTAGCCGTCCTGCGGCATACCCTGGAAGGGAGCCTGCGGGAAATAGCGGTCATCGTCGCCCACAAAGACGGGAACGCGACCGGTGATCGAGGGATCGATCTGGTCGGGCGTCTGGCCCCACTGCTTCATGGTGTAATGCAAAAAGACGTTCTCGTAGACGTAATCAGCGACCTCGGCCAAGTCGGGGTCGTTCTTCTTACGCAGCTCCATAATGGGCACCTTGACATCCTTGCCAAAGGTCTCCACGAGCTTCTGATACAGCTCCTCGCCGCGCTCATCACCAAAGGCGAGCTTGAGACTCGCATGGTTGAAGGGCACGGGCATAAGGGTACCGTTGATGTTGGCGAGCACCTTGTGCTGATAATCCGTCCACTTGGTAAAGCGCGACAGGAAATTATGCACGCGCTCGTTAAAGGTGTGATAGATATGCGGACCGTACTCGTGGATCAGGATTCCGGCCTCGTCAGTGCAGTCATAGGCATTGCCCGCAATGTGGCTACGGCGCTCCAAAACGGCAACACGATAGCCGATGGTCTCGGCAAGACGGCGGGCGCAAACGGCACCGGCATATCCAGCACCGACGACAATCATGTCGTACGCGCCGGCGTTAAAGCCTTCAGGCAGGCCTGAGGTAATCTGCATCGATACTCCTTGTCAAAAGCCACGGGCTCGTTAGCTGGGCTTTTCTCGAACATTCTTCGAGACATATTTATCAGAGCGATTATAGCGCTAATGCGTCCTATAATGAGCTTGCCACACAAGGAAAGCTCAAGCACCGCGGCGTACATTATTGAAAGGTAAACCCGCTAGCAGCGGGTTTATTCGTGAACAGCCGGGCGCCTGGAGCTTAGCGAAACGCTTGCAAGGAGTAACATGAGCGATTTCCTAAACCGTATGAAGTCTGCCGCCAAGGCCGACCTTAAGACCATCGTCCTGCCCGAGGGCGAGGATCCGCGCACCATCGTCGCGGCCAACAAGATCATCGAGGAAGGCCTGGCCAACATCGTCATCCTGGGCGATCCCAACGAGATCAACGTCCCCGGCGCCACCGTCATCGATCCGCGCAACGCCGAGAAGCACGAGGAGTACGCACAGAAGTTTGCCGAGCTCCGCGCCAAGAAGGGCGTTACCATCGAGCAGGCTCGCGCCCAGGTGATGGACGCCACCTACTTTGGCACTATGATGGTCAAGATGGGCGACGCCGACGGCCTGGTCTCCGGCGCCTGCCACTCCACCGCCGATACCCTGCGCCCCGCGCTGCAGATTCTCAAGACCGCCCCAGGCACCAAGCTGGTCTCGGCCTTCTTCGTGATGTGCACCGACACCCCGCAGTTCGGCACCGACGGCACGCTGATCTTCGCCGACTGCGGCCTCAACATCAACCCGTCCTCCGACGAGCTCTCCGAGATCGCCATCGCCTCCGCTCACTCCTGGTCCACCTTCATGGGCAACGTTGAGCCGCACGTGGCCATGCTCTCCTACTCCACCATGGGCTCCGCCGGCGGCGAGGTTGCCAAGAAGGTCCAGGAGGCCGTGAAGTTCTGCAAGGAAAAGGCTCCCGAGCTCGCCATCGATGGCGACCTGCAGCTCGACGCTGCCATCGTCCCCACCGTCGCTCAGCTCAAGGCTCCCGGCTCCTCTGTCGCCGGCAAGGCCAACGTGCTCGTGTTCCCCGACCTCGAGGCCGGCAACATCGGCTACAAGCTGGTCCAGCGCTTCGCCGGTGCCGACGCCTACGGCCCCATCCTGCAGGGCATCGCCAAGCCGGTCAACGACCTGTCGCGCGGCTGCTCTGCCGACGACATCGTGGGTGTCGTGGCCATCACCGCCGTCCAGGCTCAGATGGCTGAGTAGCGTACGCACTCGCCCGAAGGCCGTACGGGCTGACCCCTGAAAACGTCCTCGACCAATGAAACGCCCCCGTTCTGCTCCTTCGGAGCTACGAACGGGGGCGTTTCTGGTCTGCGGAATGTTTTCAGGGGTCAGCCCGTACGGCCTTCTACTGCTACGAAGAATTCAGGGCATCTGGAGTGGACGGCGGCTTGGCTACGAGCTGGGGCTGAGGATCTGAATGGATGGATGTCGTTGCTGGGAGCGCAGGCGTTACTGGTGATGATCACTTTGGGACTGGAATTTCCGCCTGCTAGTAAAAAGGCCTCCGGGGCTGTTGCTCTGGAGGCCTTTTTGTCAATTACAGACGAATGCGTTAGTTGTTCTTGGTCAGGCGCTCGACGTCGTGGGCGATCATGTATTCCTCGTCGGTGGGGATGACCATGACCGTGACGGAAGAGCCGGCGGCGCTGATGACCTGCGGGCCGTTGCCCACGGCCTCGCGGTTCTTGTTGTTGTCGATGCGCACGCCCAGCCACTCAAAACAGTCGCAGAAGGCCTTGCGGATCGACCAGTCGTTCTCGCCAATACCTGCGGTAAAGGTAATGGTGTCCACGCCCGCCATGGAAGCGATCATGGAGCCGGCCTGCTGCATGGCCTTGTAGGCGAACATATCGAAGGCGAGCAGGCAGCGCTCGTCGCCCTCGGAGGCGCGCGTACGGATGTCACGGGCGTCGTTGGAGATGCCCGAGATGGCAAGCAGACCAGACTGCTTGTTCATCATGTCATCGACTTCCTGGTAGCTGTAGCCGCCCTCGCGCTGCAGGTAGCACACGGTAGCCGGGTCAATGGAACCACAACGGGTGCCCATCATCAGGCCGTCGAGCGGCGTGAGGCCCATCGTGGTATCGCGGCATACACCGTCCTCGATGGCGGCAAGCGAGGCGCCGTTGCCCAGATGGCACGAGAGCAGGCGGTGGCAGCGCGAGCCCAGGATCTCCTTGGCCATCATCCACTCATAGCGGTGGCTCGTGCCGTGGGCGCCGTACTTGCGCACGTGGTACTTGTCGCACACATCCTTGGGCAGCGCGTAGGTGTAGGCGACCTCGGGCATGGTCATGTGGAACGAGGTATCGAAGACGGCCACGTTGGGCAGCTCCGGATACTTCTCGCGGCAATACTCAATCGCCGCGGCCTCGCCGTAGTTGTGTAGCGGGGCAAGCGGTGCCACCTCGAGGATCTTAGCCATGACCTCATCGTCGACGACCGCGGAATCATCGAAGTACCAGCCACCCTGAACGATACGGTGGCCGATGCCATCGATCGTAAAGTCGGTCTTCTCGAGCTCCTCGAGCACGCGAGCGATAGCCGAACGGTGATCCGGGAAGGGAACCTCCTCGGTTTGCTTGGCGCCACCGTTCTCGGAGTGGCCAAAGATGCCCATGTCCGAGCCGATACGCTCGCAGTTGCCCTTGGCGAAAACCTCGCGGGTATCGGTATCCAAGAGTTGATATTTAAGGCTTGAACTACCAGCGTTGACAACAAGTACGTTCATGAGACTCCTTTGCAATGCAATACGGTCGGTACAGGCCCCTTGAGGCGGCCGCATGTTAATAAGAAGTTATCATAACTTAATAAATAGCTATCAGATATATCGACCAGCGAGCGCAAAAGAGGGGCTGAACGGCGCTCGGTCGTCCAGCCCCTCCCCTCTTGCAATTACTTGCCGTTGACGATGCGCTCGACGTCGGAAGCGATCATGAACTCCTCGTCCGTGGGGATGACGAAAATCTTGACCTTGGAATCCTTGGCAGACAGGCACCAAGCGCCGTCACCACGCAGGGCGTTGCGGGCATGATCCATCTTGGCGCCCATAAAGGCCAGACGGTCGGCAACGCCGGCGCGGACGGCCGGAGCGTGCTCGCCGATGCCGGCGGTAAAGACCAGGGTGTCCATACCGCACATAGAAGTGGCCATCTCGGCAGCCTTGGCGGCAATCTTGTAGACAAACATGTCGAAGGCGAGCTGAGCCTCGGGGTCGCCAGCGGCAGCGAGCTCCTCGACGTTGCGGCAGTCGTTGGTCTTGCCACCGGTCACAGCCAAAAGGCCGGACTTCTTGTTCATCATCTCGTCGACCTCGTCGAAGGTGTAGCCACCCTCGCGCTGCAGGTAGCACACGGTAGCTGGGTCGATGGAGCCGCAGCGGGTGCCCATCATGACACCGTCGAGCGGCGTCAAGCCCATAGTGGTGTCCATGCACTTACCGTCCTCGATGGCGCACAGGGAGGCGCCGGAGCCGATGTGGCACACGACGACCTTGCGGGCCTCGCCGTTGGTCATCTCGGCGACCTTCTTGGAGATGTAACGGTAGCTGGTGCCGTGGGCGCCGTACTTACGGATGTGCAACTTGTCGCAAACATCCTTGGGCAGGGCGTAGGTCTTGGCGACCTCGGGCATGTTGAAGTGGAAAGCAGTGTCGTAGACCGTGACATTGGGCAGGTCGGGATACTGCTCCAGGCAGTACTCGATAACGTTAGCCTCGGGGTTGTTGTGCAGTGGGGCGAGCGGAGCGACCTCGCGGATCTTGGCAAGGACGTCCTCGTCGACGAGGGAGGAATCGCCAAAGTACCAACCGCCCTGAACGATACGGTGGCCGATGCCCTCGATCTTGACGCCGTTAGCCTCGAGGTCCTTCAGGACGACCTCGATGGCGACCTTGTGGTCGGGGAACTCGATGTTCTCGGTCACCTTCTTGGAGCCGTTGGCAGCGTGGGTGAAAGTGCCGCCGGTAAAGCAGACGCGCTCGCAGGAGCCCTTCGCGGACACCTTGTGGGACTTGGTATCGATGACCTGATACTTAAGGGTCGAAGATCCTGCGTTGACGACCAGAACGTTCATGTGTCTCCCTACTAACAGGCGGTGTGGCGCCGCCAGGTTACATACGCTTCAATAATAAACCCAAACGCCCTCGCGCTCGGGTTTATTGCGTTGATATATAAGTTATCGGTGCCCGAGCTTCCGCTTCATTGCACGGAGCAGAGGCCCTCAGATGAGGTTCTCGCCCAGGTTCTTGCCGCCGAGGACGTGCATGTGGAAGTGCATGACGGTCTGGCCGGCGTTGACGCCCTTGTTGGAGATGACGCGGAAACCGTCCTCCAGACCCTTGGCCTTGGCGACCTCCTGGATGGCGTGAGCTATGGCGCCCATGGTCTCGGAGGGTACGTTGTCGGCGATGTCGCTGTAGTGCTTCTTAGGGATCACGAGCGTGTGGACCGGCGCCTGCGGGTTGAGGTCGTCGAAGGCGATGACCTGGTCGTCCTCATAGACAACGGTCGAGGGGATCTCGTGGTTGGCAATTTTACAGAAGATGCAATCGCACATAGCTGGTTCCTTTCTTACAGACCAAGGTAATTATATTTGGTCGAGATGCTTAGAACGAAAGGTTATCATCGGTGTTGGCGGCCTCGCCGTCGGCGAGCACGTCGTTGCCGTCGACGTCCTTAAGGAGCACCGAGACATTCTGCTCGGCATCGGACAGGCGGGTGCGCAGGCTTTTGAGGAGCTCGACGCCGCGGGTGTAGCTCTCGAGCGACTCCTCGAGCTCCATATCGCCCGACTCAAGGCTGCGGATGATGAGCTCCAGCTCTTGCGAGGCCTGCTTGTACGTAAGCTGCTCTACCGGGGTCTTCTCTGCCATATCTGTTTCCTTTCCTAAGGGTCTATCACTGCGAAACGCGGTCTACTCGACCGCATCGACCGTTGCTGCCACGTTGCCGTCTGCCATGCGCACGCGAATGGCGTCGCCAGGCTTAAAGGTCTTGGCACTCGTAGCCACACCATCATCGCTGTACGCGATGGAATAGCCGCGAGCAAGCACTTTGAGCGGCGACAGGGCATCGAGCGAAGCCGCTGCACGGCCCAGGTCGGACGCTGGTTTGCTGAGCATCGTGCGCCCCTGATGCTCCAGACGGGAACTCGCAAGCGTGAGCGCATGGCGTTTGCCGTCGAGCCCTGAGGTGCTTGCAACCAGACGCTCGGGAAAGCGCTCAAAGTTGGAGCGGAATATCCCGACCGAGCGTACTATGGCGCCCGACAGGCGATCGGCAGTCAGCGCAAGCTCCGATTCGCGACGCTCGACCATAAATGTGGGGTCGTTGAGGCACGGGCGACACGCAGCGGCATCGAGCGCATCACCCAAGCGAGCCGTATAGGTATCCCAGGCACGGCGACCGCGCTGATCGAGCATCTCCAGGTCGACCTGGGCCGACCCAATCATCGATGCCATCGCGACACCCAGACGCTGATGGCGCGCCTCGAGCACATCGGCCAACTCCGTCATAGCCGGCGCCACCGATTCTGCCGCCGCCGTGGGCGTGGAGGCGCGTCGGTCGCTCACCATGTCGCAAATCGAGGTATCGGGCTCATGGCCAATGCCGGTCACCACGGGCACAGGACAAGCCGCCACCGCGCGGGCAAGCTCCTCGTCATTAAAGGTCATGAGGTCCTCAAAGGAACCGCCGCCGCGCACCAACAAAATACAGTCGGGCGCCGGCGTAATGGAAGCGGCGCGGCGCAAGCCCTCAATGAGCTCGGCCGGCGCACCCTCGCCTTGAACCTTGGCGCCCACGCAAACGAGCTCGACGAGCGGGTTGCGACGACGCAATGTACGCTTGACGTCGTCGATTACGGCACCCGAAAGCGAGGTGACGACCGCCACGCGCGAGCAAAACACCGGGATGCGGCGCTTGCGCGCTTCGTCCATCAGGCCCTCGCGGCGTAGCTTTTCGGCCAGTTGCGCCACTTGTTGACGCAGCAGACCCTCCCCCGCCAGCGAAAACGAGCGAGCGACAAAGCTCATGCGGCCCGTGGCCTTATAGAGATTGAAGCTGCCCTTAAAGCTTACCTGCATGCCGTCGCGCAAGTCGAAGGTGCGCTTAAGGTAGGCGCCCTTCCAGATGATGCAGTCAACGGCGGCCGAATCGTCCTTGATCTGGAAATAGCAGTGGCCGCTTCGGGCGTTTGGGCCACGAAAACCCGTGACCTCGCCCAGAACGCTCAGCTGCGGAATGGCATCGAGCGCACCGGCGGCGATCTCTACCGCCTGGCTCACGCTGAGCTCTTTACGCTCTTGCTCGTCCGAACCGTCGAACTCGGCGGAAACGGCATTGCCGGTTAGATTCCAGCCTGCCACGCAGCCTCCTTTCGTCATCGTGCACAAGGGCTCCGGCCCTGCGCAAATTCAAGTCCAACACATAGTACAGCGCCGCGGGGACACAAATCCCCGCGGCGCCCAGCGACCCAATTTGTTATCGGTTGGAGTTTCTGTTGTAGCGAGCCATAAGATAGAGCAGCTGAATAATCGAGGTGAGCGCCGCAGCCACATAGGTAAGCGCGGCGGCCGTCAGCACCTTCTTGGCACCGTTGACCTGTTTGGAGCTCATGCCCGACTGCTCGATATACGCCACGGCGCGGCGGCTGGCGTCAATCTCGACCGGCAGCGTAACGAGCTGGAACAGCACGCTAAACGAGAAGAAGATCAGCGCGAGGGTCGTGAGTCCCGCGATGTTCATAAACAGGCCCATGAGCAGCACGATGGTCCAGGTGTTCTGGGTAAAGTTGACGACCGGCACGAGGGCGGTACGTACCTTCATCATGGCATAGCCGCTTTGACGCTGCGCGGCATGGCCTGCCTCGTGACAAGCGACAGCAACGCTTGCGACCGAGCCGCCCGAACGGTTGGAATCCGACAGATACAGGTTGTTGTCCTGCGGGTTGTAATGGTCAGTGAGCTCACCGGCGACACCCTTGATACCCACGGCATTGCAGCCGTTGGCGTCGAGCATGCGGCGAGCGACCCTGGCGCCCGTGTCGCCGTCCGAGCGAACCTTGGACCACGTCTTGTACGTCGAATTGATATAGCTCTGCGCGGCAAGGCCAAGCACCGTGCAGACAAGAACAACCAGCAGGTACAGCGGGTCGATGCCAAAGCCATATCCATAGTAATAGGGCATGCGAATTCCTCCAAATCGAGTTACACGTTGGAGGCATTCTACCCACTCAGCAGACTAGGCTTCCCTATAACAACTCAATCTTTCCGTCCTTCACGGTGAGCCCCATATTGCCGGAAAGCAGATCGTCCAGGCGCGAACCCACAAGCTCAAAACGCCAGCCTTCGCGCAGGGGGCTTTGCTCAGGATGCTCGATGTAATCGGCCAGGTCATCGCGCGAGGCAATGACCGAGGTCGCCACCCCCGAGCGCTCGGCAACCAGGCGGATGAGCGCGTACATGAGATCCGTCACGCTCTCCAGCTCCGGAGAGATCTGGCGATGCCCGCGCACCATGAGCGGCAGGCGATCGTGCGGGCAGCTCGCACCGCGCTTGATGGCCATGAGCGCGCCGTCCACGTCGCGCTCCCCCAACTGGTCGGTACCGCGAATGCTACGGAACTCCTCAACGCGCACGGGATTGCGCTTAACGAGCGCCAGCAGCGTATCGTCGGACATGACCCACTTGCGCGGGATGTTGCGGCGCTCGGCGCGGTCCTCGCGCCAGGCGGCGAGCTCGCGCGCGATGCCCAACTGGTGACGGCTGCACGAATTGATGCGTTTGACCTTACGGAACGCCTCGTGGCGATCGGCGCGATAGTGCGACTCGTCAGCCAGCGGGCGCAGCTCGTCGAGCACCCAGTCCACGCGGCCCAGCTCGCGCAGGCGGCTCATCATCTCGGTATAGGCGACGATCAGGTACTTGACGTCATCGATCGCGTACTCGATCTGTTTGTCGGTCAGCGGGCGACGCGACCAGTCGGTCAGCGACTCGGTCTTGGGCAGCGAGACGCCGCAAAACGTCTGCACGAGCGCGCCGTAGGAAATCTGCTGGCGTTCGCCCAAAAAGGCGGCGGCCACCTGCGTGTCAAAAATCGGACGCGGCAGCACGCCCACGGTATGGAGCATAACCTCCATATCCTGCGAGCAGGCGTGGAAGACTTTGATCACGCTCTCGTCGGCCATAAGCTCGGCCAGCGGCGACAGGTCGTCGATCACCAGAGGGTCGACCGCAACGCTTTCGGCAGGGGTGGCAATCTGAACCAAACACAGGCGCGGATGGAACGTGCGCTCGCGCAAAAACTCGGTATCGACGGCAATCGCGTCAAACTCACGGGCGCGCTGGCAAAAGTCGAGTAGAGCCTGATGTGTGGAAATGTACATATCAACCCATCGAATAAGGTTAGGCCCGAAAAACACGGGTAGGATATCGGCATTGCCTTACAACTATACTCGGTTAGTCACAGAACGGGAACGTAAGTATGCGCTGCCTTATCATCCACAACCCGGCATCGGGCCCCAGCTCAGATGAAATCTACGCATTCACGCACGCCCTCGCGCAGGGCGGCGACGAGGTCGTGATGCGTTTTATCGGCGATGGCATGGAACCCGAAGACGCCGTGGCAGACGTGCGCGAGTTTGATCGCGTGGTGATTTCGGGCGGCGACGGCACCGTCTCCAACGTACTCGACCAAATGCGCGGATGCGGCGTCCCCACGCTCGTCTTCCCCTCCGGCACAGCCTGCCTGTTCTTTAACAACATCGGTAATGCCCCCGAGGCAGCGGCACTTGCCAAGGCCTGCCGTGCCGGTCGCACGGTCAAAGTGGACATGGGCGAGCTCTTTTGGCTCGACGAGAACGGCAACGAAAGGCGCCACGGCTTTATCATCATCGCCGGCTCGGGCTTCGACGCCGAGATCATGATGAAGGCCGCCCCTACCAAAAACGACATCGGCGAGATCGCCTACTTCCTCTCCGCGCTCGCCACGCCCAACCCCACGGTGGCGCACTTTACCATCGAGCATGACGGCATTGTCGAGGAGCTCGATGGCATCTGCTGCATGGCCGGCAACACCTCGGTCATCCAAAACGACATCAACCTGTTCCCCAACTGCCGCATGAACGACGGCATGGTCGACATTGCGGTCATCGAACCCGTGCGCACCGTGCAGCTGCTGCCTACCGTGATCACCGCTGCGCTTGACCCCGCCGGCAAGGTACTCGGGCGCCCACAGTTCAAGATCATCCAGACCAAGGAAGCCAAGATCACCTGCACCCCGTCACTGGGCATGCAGTTCGATGGCGAGATTATCTCCAGCAATTCGGGCGTCTTTGGAGCCCGCGCGCTTCCGCAATGCCTCGACCTCATCGTCGACGAATTCTCCCCGCTCGGAAAATAGGAGGACCCTATGAACGACAATCCCCTGATCGGCTTTATTGTCATCGTCTTGGCCATGCTCGTCGGTTACGCCATCAACGTGATTCACCGCCGAAAGAAGTAAATCCACATTGGTATGATATTCATCCAGTTATCGACTCTCCCACTGTTTATGCATTCGTCAAACAGCGGGGGATTTTCATTTCGGGCATTCCCAGCTACTTTATTCGGCTACAGTAATTACAGGGCGTCTTTATTAAAGTAAAGCTGCAAACTGAGTACGATTAACCGTTCATCGCATATTTCATCACGCTTATCGAGTAAGTTTCTTTCATAGATGAATATTGTTTCCAGTTCGTTACGCTAATGAGGTGTCTTTATTGGCTGAAGCCCTCTGGCGACAGAGGGCTTTCGCACGCTGGGAGGGAAAATGAGGAAAACTCGCCCCGTCAACGCGCTCAAGAAGCTAGGCATAGGCCTCGCCTTTGGAGCTGCGACCATCATGTCCATGCCGACATCTGCGCTCGCCTGCACGCAGATGTACATGGGCAAAAACCTAACAGCCGACGGCAACACATATTATGGTCGCGCCGAGGACTTTGGCCCGCGCTACCTCAAGCACTTTGGCATTGAGCCGTCGCATGCCCCCGGGTATACCTACGGCTCAGACGAGTCCGACTTCTCATACAGGTCGACCAAGACTACATATCGTTATAGCTACGTGCGCGATCATCCTTCGCAGTGGCACGGGCGCTATGATGCCTACTCTGAGGCAGGCATCAACGAGAAGGGCGTGTCCTGCTCCGCAACGCTGACCACCAACATGAACGATAAAGCCGCCAAGGCAGACCCCCTGACCGACACTGGCATTGGCGAGTATAGCTACGGCAGCGTTATCTTAGGCGAAAGTGCCAAAGCACTTGAGGGTGTCGAACTCCTCGGCAAGATCATCGACGAGCAGGGCGCCAACGGCAACGATCAGATTATCATCGCCGACAGCAACGAGACTTGGCTGTTTGCCGCACTTTCCGGCCACCAGTGGATCGCCATGAAGCTCGCCGATGACGTCGCCTCACTCAACCCCAACATCGGCGGACTCAATTACGATGTCAACCTTGATGACGCCGAGAACTGCCTCCACTCCGAGGGCATCCAGACCATGCCCGAGAAAAATGGCTTCGCCGAGTACACCGACGGCAAGTTCGACGTTGCCAAGACCTATGGCAAAAGCGTCGCCGATTCCGGCGTTCATCAGTGGACTCGCTATGTCCAGGGCCGCGATTACTTCATGGCCCCGTTGACCAAGGGTGCGGATTACGACATCGTCACGGTTAAACCGGAAAAAGGCCCCGACCAAATCGGAGCCATGGTCAGCGAGATCCAGCCCCTGTTCTTCAAGCCCGGCAAGTCCGACTGGAACACCTTTGAGATGATCCGTGCATTTGGCAACCGCGGCGAAAATGTCCCCGGCCTCAACGCCAACACCGACGGTGTCTACGCCATCGGCACCGAAAGAAGCACCGAGACCAACCTCTTCCAGATCCGTCAGGGCATGGACCCCGAGATCGCGACCATTCAGTGGGAGATGCTCTCCCGCGCCGCCTACTCCGTCGCTATTCCTCTGTACTCTGCACTGCTCACCGAGGTCAGCCCCTACTTCAGCAATCAGGATGTCTCCTACGATCACTGCGAAGAGACGGACATCGTGAACAACGAGGAGCCCGAGAACTCCATCAACTACGTCCTCATGGACATTAGTTCCCTCTGCTACGAGCACCGCGAGCAGCTCGGCACCGGCGTTCGCGCCTACCTCGACGCTCTCCAGAACGAGCTCATCGAGCAGAACCTTGAGGTCGATGCTGCTATGCAGGCCGAGACCACCACTGAGGGCCGCACCGCCCTGGCAAACAAGGCCGGCAAGGCTGCCACTGAGAACACCTACGTCAAGTGCAAGGCCCTTCTCCAGGAGATGCGCGCTTATCTGAAGGCTGAGGATTTCAGCACGCCCTTCACCCCGAGCGACCTGAACACTGAGACCAACGGCCTCAAGGTGTCCATCACCTATGCCAAGGACACTCTTGCCACCGACCCGGTGACCCCGGATCAGCCCGGAACTCCCGAACAGCCCGGTACCCCCGAGCAGCCCGCTAAGCCCGAGCAGCCCGCTAAGCCCGAGCAGCCCACCACCAAGCCCGAGAAGCCCGGCAAGTCGGACACCACGACCACGGTAACCACCAACAAGACGAACACCAAGGGCGGCCTGCCCACCACTGGCGATCGTTTTGATGGCCGCATGGTGGCTGCATTCGCCATCGCTGGCGTTGCCGTCATCTCCGCGGGCGGTTACTTCCTCTACCGTCGCAATAAGGAGTAACGTCTTAGCTGAGCGGGCGGGGCACATGAGTCACCACGCCCACTTAACCCGCCTTTTTGACCGACGGGAAACCCGCCTGAAATCTTTTTAAAAAAGATTTCCCCGCACACACTTCGCTGTGCTATAGTGCAGCGCAACAGCAACTAGGTGCGACCGCGCCACGGCATCACGAAAGGAGCCACCAACATGAAGAACACGATGAAGTCTCTCAACAACTGGTGGTGGCGTGATGCGAATACGATCGGTCGACAGTGAGTCCCTCACGCCTGTTTTTGCGCTCTAGGTGATTGGAAGGCCTCCGGTTTCGACCGGGGGCCTTTTTCTATCTCGAGCCCGATCGCATTCGCATCACGCGCCTCCGCTTTTCTCTTGCAATCCCCTTCCGAAAGGATTTTCACCATGTCTCAGAACACCACCGCCACCCAGCCCCGCACCGTCCAGACCGCCGATCGCGGCAAACTCGATGTCCGCGCCCTCGTCCTGCTCGCCATCCTGCTCGCCGCCGGCTTCATCCTCAACTTCACCGTCGGCAAGGCAATCTCGGGCATCTCGGGCGGCATGATCAGCCCCGAGTTCATCATCTCGGCCTTCTGCCTCACCATCCTGGTCGTTCGCCCCAACATCGGCCAGGCGCTCGTCATTGGCCTCATCTCGGCTGCCGTGATCCAGATCACCACCACTTCGCCGTTCGTCGATTTTGCCGCCGAGGGCATCGCCGCCATGCTCATGGCCGGCATCGTCAACGCCGCCGGCAAGAACGGTCAGGTTAAGCCTGCCGTCGCCATCGTCGCTACCTTCGTGACCACCTTTGTCTCCGGCGTCATCTTCATGGTTATCAAGATGGCCATGCTTGGCGTGGTCGGCGAGCTCGCCGCCGCTATGTTGCCCGTCGTCGCCATGACCGCCGTCTTTAACGCCATTCTGGTCGGCGCCCTCTACTTGCCCATCCAGAAGGCCCTTAGGCTCAATTAACCCGCTCGGCTTTACGAGCCACCCCATCTTGTCGTTCATTCGTCGCTCGCGTACCCAAGTACGCTTCGCTCCTCTTTCGCGCCAACCTGGAGCCCCTCGTAAAGCCGTCTCCGCACTCCACCAACAAAGACCATCCCAAACGACTAGCTTTTGGGGACGTTCTTAAACGACTAGTCATTAAAGAACGTCCCCGATGACTATGAAAGGTATCCATGGAAACGATCATCAACGTCGACGATGTCTCGTTCTCCTATGGCACGCAGACCGAGCAGGCGCTCAGCCACATCTCGCTCAGCGTGAACAAGGGAGATTTCATCGGCATCATCGGGCCCTCGGGCGCCGGCAAGTCCACGCTTGCCGCCTGCCTGTCGGGCGCCGTGCCCCACCACTACACCGGCACGTTCTTTGGGTCCGTCATGGTTGACGGCCACGACACCTGCGAGGTCTCGTTGACCGACGTGTCGCAAATCGTCGGCAGCGTGCTGCAGGATATCGACACGCAAATGGTCGCCTCGGTCGTCGAGGACGAGATGTTCTTTGGCCTCGAGAACTTTGGCGTCCCCCATGACCAGATCGAGCAGCGCGTGAGCGAAACGCTCGAGACCGTCGGCATCAGCGACCTGCGCGACCGCGAGATTGCCACCCTCTCGGGCGGACAGAAGCAAAAGGTAGCCATCGCCGCCATCCTCGCCATGCGTCCGCGCGTCTTGGTTCTCGACGAGCCCACCGCGGCACTCGACCCCGCAAGCTCCACGTTGGTCTTCGAGACGCTGCGTGAGGCAAACCGCGCACTTGGAATCACCATCGTCGTCGTTGAGCAAAAGGTCGCCCTGCTCTCGGAGTACTGCAACCGCGTGTTCGTGCTCAACCATGGCGAAATCGCGCTGCAGGGCGAGCCACACGAGGTCTTCGCGCATTCCGACGAGCTCCGTGCCATCGGCGTCGACTGCCCTCGCGTCACGCGTATCTTCAATAGCCTCGAGGCCGATGGCCTGGTAAGCGGTACCCCCTGCTTGGATGTCGATGAGGCCGAGCGCCTGATTTCGGGCATCGTCGACCCCGCACACGCGGCCATCGAAGCCCAGACGCCCGCCGGTTCCCCGCATGCACCGTCGTTGCGCCCTCATGCCAAGGACGCCGAACCCGTACTCACCTTCGCCCATGTTGAGTTTGCCTATCCCAATGGCGGAGCCGCCGTACACGACCTTAGCCTGACGCTCTATCCTGGCGAGCTCGTGGGCATCGTCGGCCAAAACGGCGCCGGCAAGACCACGCTCACCAAACTGCTCACAGGCCTGCTTAAGCCCGCCTCGGGCAGCGTGCGCGTCACGGGACTGGATACCGCATCCGTTCCCACGAGCCGCATCGCTCGCGAGGTCGCGACCCTCTTCCAAAACCCCGACCGCCAGATCTGCAAGGTCACCGTGCTCGACGAGGTCGCCTTTGGCCTGGAGCTTACCGGCATCGACCGTGCCGAGGCGCTGCGTCGCGCCCAGCTCGTCATCGACCGCTTTGGCTTGCCGGCCGACGAGGCGCCCTTCTCGCTCTCGCGCGGTCAGCGACAAATGGTGGCGCTTGCCTCCGTCGTAGTGGTTGAGCCCAAGATCGTCGTGCTCGACGAGCCCACGAGCGGCCTTGATTACCGCGAGTGCATGACCGTCATGGAAACGGTGCGCACCATGGCCGAGCGCGGTTGCACCGTTATCATGGTCTGCCACGATATGGAAGTCGTCTCGGATTTTGCCGAGCGCATTGTGGTAATGGCCGACGGCCGCATCCTCGACCGCGGCCGCACGCACGAGCTATTCTCGAACATCGATCTCATGCGGCATGCCTACGTGGAGCCTCCCCAGGTTATTGAACTCTCGCGCCGTCTGGCATCTTCCGTCTCGCCCGCTTTTGCGCAGGTGAGCGAGGTCACCGATGTCGTTCGAATTACCAAGGAGATGGTCCACCGTGGTTAACGTAATCGACTACATGCCGGGCGATACGCTGCTGCATCGCCTGAACCCCGTCGTCAAGCTGGGCCTCGCCGCCGCCATCATCGTCGGCATCTTCTTGTCCGACACCTACGTGGCGCTGCTGGGCTTTTTGGCACTCACCCTTGCGCTGGGTGCCTATGCCGGCGTCGTCGACCGTCTGTTCTCGCTGCTCAAGTTGCTGATTCCGCTCGCGCTTATCATGCTGGTGCTCCAGCTGGCCTTTATGCACGATGGCAACGTGGTATGGGGCTTTATCACCGACACGGGCCTCATCACAGGATCGAAGGCCTGCCTGCGCCTGCTGGGTGTGGCGTTACCACTCATCCTCATGCTCATGGTAACCAAGCTCAACGACCTTGCCAACGCCTGCGTCGAGGTGCTGCACGTGCCGTATCGCTATGCCTTCACCTTTACCACGGCGCTACGCTTTGTGCCGGTGTTTGGTCAGGAGATGAACGCCATCATGGAGGCGCAGACCGCACGCGGCGTCGAGTACGACACCAAGAACCCCATCAAGAAGCTTAAGCTCATGCTGCCACTGTGCGTGCCACTGCTCATCTCGAGCGTGGGCAAGACCGATGCCACAGCCTTGGCGGCAGAACAGCGCGGCTTCTATCTGCGCACGCGCGCCAGCTCGTACAAGCGCTACCCCATCAAGGGCCTGGACATCGCCGTGCTCGTCGCCAGCATCGCCCTCATCGCCATCGGCTTCCTGTTCTAGTTCACCACCGACAGCAACCGCCCAACGCAAAAGGCCTCGGCTCGCACCAAACGAGCCGAGGCCTTTACTGTTTCACCAGATAAAACCTACCAAAATAAACCTGTCCCTTTTTGACAGGTCGGAAGCTAGAGGCGGTAGGGGGCGCCGCTGCGGATGATGGATTCGCGCACCAGGACATCCATGGCGTCGAGGGTAATCTCGGGCATCTCTCGGTACTTCTGCAGCACCGATAGCTCGGTGCAGGCCAGAATGACGCGGTCGCAGCCGCTACGGGCGAACTCCCACATCACGCGGTCGAACTTATCCATATCGGGCTCACGTCCGGCCTTCACATCATCGTAGATAAGCGACATCACATCGTTCTGACGTTTCTCGCTGGGATAGACAACCTCGACACCCGCAGCCTCGCATTCGCGGCCATAGACGCCGGCACCCACGGTGCCGTCGGTTCCCATAATGCCAATCTTGTGCACCGGCTCGGCCGGCATGCTCAAGTTGGGGTCGAACTCGCACTCCCCCATCACCGCACCCGCAAGGGCATAGCGAACCGACTCGCGCGGCATGTGGATAATCGGCACTGTGGTAAACGACTGGATCTGGTCGTAGAAGTAGTGTGACGTGTTGCAGGGAATGGCAATGTGCGCACAGCCCAGCGACTCGAGTGCCCGGGCACACTCTTTCATGGTCGCCAGCAGCTTGGCATGCTCACCGGTCTTAATGGCCAGCGTGCGGTCGGGCATTGTCGACTTGGAGAGCACCACCATGTCGATATGTTCCTGATCGCAGGCAGCAGCCGTATGACGCACCACCTGGTCGTAGTAATACGACGTGGCCTCGGCGCCCATGCCGCCGATAACTCCCAGCTTTTCCATCGCCGCCTCCTTGGTGACGCTTGCGCAATTGCGCGTATCATACCCGCGCCCGCCCGATGTAAACCGGACGGGCGCCGCACTCATCTACTTGTAATACGTCTTGAACAGCTTAAAGTGGCGCAGCTTGGTGTGCCACATGCGCAGCCAGCGGTTAAAGACAAAGTCGCCCTTCATAAACGAAGGGTCGGCGCCCTTGCCTTCCTTGTCCAGGCGATGCACCTTAGCGCGCAGCTCGGGATCCTTGACGTACTTGTCGACGACGCCCATGGGAACGACCATCCACAGCGCCTCGTCCTGCGCCGTCACAAACTCCGGCTCAAACGGGCGGTTGAACACATACTCGTCCACCACATACTTGGCAACGTTAAAGCCGCTGTTTGTGACGTAGTAGTTGCTGCGACCTTGGCGCGTGTTGAAATCGAAGAACTTAAACGAGCCGTCGCGTTCGTCGTACTTAACGTCAAAGTTGGAATAACCCACAAAGTGAAGGTCCTCGAGCAACTTGCGCACGCCGCCCATGAGCTCGTCATTGGGCTCGGTGATGATACAGGCGTGGTTGCCGACACCGTGAGGCTGATGCTCCTCGAGCAGCACGTGGCCCAGGCACATCATGCGGACCTTGCCGTTGCGGTCGGAATAGCTGGTGAGCACGCGCATATACTCGTCGTTGCCGGGCACGCGATCCTGCAAGATCAGGTCGTCGGTGTAGCCGCTGGCATACGAGTCGCGAATGACCTGTTCCAGCTCGGCACGGTCGGCAATCTCATAGGCCTTTTTCTGGCGCTCGAACTCGTGCTGCCACCACATGATGCCGTCGGAAGGCTTCAGGATCATCGGGTAAGGAAAATCGATCTGGTCGAGCACTTCGGCAGGTGCCTCGCCTTGGGCATTCAGCATCGCCATGGTGAAGGTAAAGGTATGCGGATAGGGCACGCCGTGCTTCTCGCACAGCTCGTAGAAGATCTCCTTCTTCTGACACTGCTCAAGCATGCTGTAGGGAGCGTAAGGCGCGACGATGTTATCCGCCAGCTCATGGGCATCCTTGGCCTGAGCCACGAGGGCAACATAGTTATCGCCACAGCCCACAAGGACAATCGTCTTGTCGGCATGCGCTTGGGCAATGCCGTTGACGGTTTTGAGCATCACGGGCATGGTGTCGATATCCACGTTGGGCGTGTAGTCAATAATCTGGCTGCGGTAAGCGGGACCCGTCTGGTACTTGCCAAAGACCAGACTCTTGACCTGGTACTCTTCGTAGAAGGCGCGCGCCACCGAATAGGCGTTGATGTCGCCTCCGAGCAGCACGGGAATGAACTCGCGCTCTGTAAACTGCAATGCCATGGAAACTTCCTATCATGAACTGCCCACACAACGGGCGGTCTTTGCGCAACTGATTTATTCTAGCGTGCCAAGCCGCCGGCGCCCAAAGCTCCACCGTATCTATGGCAATCGACGTGATCGTCCAGCATAAAGCCGCACTCACCGCGATGGGGCCTTGTAGCTGCAAACCCCCTGTTGAGATAGCTTTCACGACCGAAAGCCCGTCCGCAAACAGGCTCCCGTAACGTTAAAGTTGAACTCTATGGTTTCTCAACAATTCATCATAACTGCAGGTCAAAGCCAAAGTCTCAAGTTCAACTTGACCCTTTGGAACCTTTAAGGTTCAAGTTGAGGTCGAAAGCAGTAGTAGAATACCGTTCGAACCATAACCTACGATTGATTGCAGAGGGACTGGATGCAGCATTCGAATCATCGCGCCGCAGCGCTCATTGCGTCGAAGCCGGCTCGTATCATCACGAGCGCCGCGCTCGCCGTTGCGCTGACGGCCACGCCGATGCTCTCCCCCGTTGCGGCGTATGCCGCCTCGCAGGCAACGCAGGACCAGCTTTCCGCAGCCCAGCAGAAGATCGAAGCCGCCACGAGCGCCTACAACGACGCCCGCACCAAACTCGATGACCTGCAAAAGCAGATTGACTCCAATGAGGCAAGCATCGAGGAAATCGAGGCCAAGCTTCCCGAGCAGCAGGCCAAGGCAAGCTCCGCCATGCGCGATCTGTACAAGTATCAGAAGGGCACCAACCCCATCGTGAGCTTCCTGGTCAACGCGCAGAGCCTGGGTGAGTTCATCACGACCTGCAAATACACCAACCAGATCACGAGCTCGAGCGTCGACGAGATCGAACAGCTCAATAACATGCAAACCGAACTCGAGCAGAACAAGGCTGAGCTCCAGCAGGCCAAGTCTCAGCTTGAGGCAGAGCAGAAAAACGCCGAGGATGCGTTGGCTCAGGCCCAGCAGCTCCGCAGCGAGGCACAGGCAAAAGCCGAGCAGGAAAATGCCGCCGAGCTTGCCAAGCTTGAGGCCGATAAGGCCGCTGCCGCCGAGAAGCTCTCGGGCGAGGGCGTAAGCGGCAGCAATTCCAGCAGCCAGGCCACCAACACCAACACCACCATCGACACCACGGTGAACAACGCCAATACCGGTAGCTCCGATTACGATTCGTTCATTAATGAGTGGACGGGCCGCATCGACAATTATCTCGCCGGCTCCCCCATGGCAGGCCAGGGCTATAACTTTGCCGTCGCCGCTTGGAATACCGGTGTCGACCCCCGTTGGTCCCCCGCCATCGCCTGCATCGAGAGCACCAAGGGTGCTTATTGCGCCAATTCTTACAACGCCTGGGGCTGGAGTGCCCGTGGCGGCGGTTGGCGCAGCTTTGGCAGCTGGAGCGAGGGCATCTCCGCTCACGTTGCCTATCTGGGCGCCAACTACGGCTCCACCCTTACCCCGGCCGCGGCCAAAAAGTACTGCCCGCCCACGTGGCAGGACTGGTACAACAAAGTCGCCGCTCAGATGAACCGCATCTAGGTGCAACTGCAAAGGGCCCCAATGGGGCCCTTTTCTTTTAGGTAGCGGAGGTATCGACGACGCCGGTCGCATTGGCAACCGCGACTATGACGATCATGCATAGGAGCAGCACACCCAATGCCTTGAGCCAAAGTTTCGCGAGTTTCTTGCCGCGATAGCTGTCGAGCAGTGCGAATCGCCGACGAAGACGGCGCTTATCGAGCAGCGCAAAATGCATAAGCACCATAAGGCCATCGACAAAGAAAAAATACTCGATTATGAGAAGCCACGTCGGGTAGCTTTGGTTTGCTCCCGTGGGGTGAAAGACGGCAAAGTGACTTCCGGCAAAGAACACAAGTAGCGAGAAGCAGACGAGCGCATTCCAAATGCGCCCCAGAGACTCCGGAACGCGAGAGAGCGGACCGCATGCAGCGGAGGCGGCAGGCCTAGGAAGCCCTGCGGGGTTCTGGAGCCCTTGGAGCGTCAACACCGTCTCCGAGGCCGGAGTACGGACAGGCGCAGGTGTAGGAGGCCGCACGGGGCGGCTCAGATCGTATGCCGAGCGCGTCGCCCGTCCCAACGCTTCCGCACTCGCAAAACGCTTGGCCGGGTCGAGCGCCATCGACATGCAGACGGCATCGGCAAGTGGAGTGGGAATGCCACGCGCCTCGCATTGCTCGCGCATGTCGAGCCCTGGTTTAGGGTCGACTCCCGTCAAGCAGAAGAACAACAGGGCGCCCAGTGCGTAGACGTCGCTGCGCACACTCGTCTGCCCAAACCCATACTGCTCGGGCGGCGCATAGGGTCGCGTGCCAAACTTGACGGTGTCGGCATCGGCGCCATCGCGCCATACGCGCGCGATCCCCAAGTCGATAATCACCAGCGACGAAAACGTCAGGCCCTCATCGAGCGTACAGTTCGCACCCGTCACGATGATATTCGACGGTTTGAGGTCGCGATGGATCACCGGCGCCGACGTCTCCCCCGCCATTGCAAAACCGGCGTGGAGCTCGCCCACGGCATCGCATAGGGCAGGATACAATTCACGCGCATAATCGGGGGTGGCTCCCAGACGGTCCACCAGCGCCCTGAGCGTCTCCCCTTCGATGTATTCCATAACCACGTTGAGCTCGTCGCCCACACGATGACAATCGACGATTCTGGGCAGGTGCTCAAAACGCCTGCCTGCCCGCTGGGCGGCAAACAGACGCCCGTATGCCCCGCCGATTTGAGCCGAAGCATCGATGCGTTTACGGACAAAGGGGCCGAGCGAACCACCGCCGGTTCCTTCAAAGTACACGAGCTCGGTTGTTTCAACGGACGAGCGCTTAAGTACACGCTCCACGCGATAGCTGTCGTCGCGATCGAGCGACGCCAGATGTTCGGCAAGCGCTGCGGTCAGCTCGTCATCGGAATATGTTGTGGTCTGAGTATCCATAGCCTCCATCATAGCGCAGGGCGCAGACACCCCATGGCATCCGCGCCCCGTTCGTTTGCATCGTTGTTCGGCAGCTCCGCCGGCTCAGATATCAGCCGCTAACTCACCGTCTCCTCGCCAAAGCGATACAGCTCCTCGTTGACCTTTTGGAGGCTGCACCCGCGATCGATGCAAAAGATGATAATCGCATCACGGCGATCCTTGCAGTTAAGGACGCTTACCCCGGCAGCCGTCAGTGCACGGTTGGCCTCTTTGAGCGTCAGCGCCATCGCAAAGGCAATCTGCAGCACCTTATTGCGACTCGGGTGACGCGCACCGGTAAAGATCTGATAGCCGAAGGTCTCATTGAGATCGGCCATACGAACCACGCGCGAGCGCTCCAAGCCCTTTTCCTGCAGCAGCTGCTTCAGGTAGTCCGAAAGCGACGGGGCGGCAAAGTCGTGCTCCCTGATATAGCCATCGATGTTCGGCGCATCGAGAAGCTCATTGAGCAGCTCCTCGGTCAGCTTTTTATCGGGCATACGACTTCACCTCCCCCCAGTGCATGCAACATGCTAAAAACCGCTTACATCCGAACGCTCCCAGCTAGCAACCTGGTCAGGAGACACCGTACCCAGCGCCTCGAACTTCCAGGAGCCGCCCGCCTTCAGATGATTGGTGTTTGCAAGAGCCGTTCCAACCTGGTTGCCATCGGCATCATACAGAACATACTCAATCTGAATGTAGCTCTTTTCCTTGTCCGTGTTATTGGTCAGCGTGCCCGTGATCTTATAGGCAAACTGATTGGAGGTGTCTTCAGCCTCGTCAGCAATGGTATACGGTTCTTGCGGTTCTTTTTGCTCCTCAGCCTGCTGTGTCGCCTCGGCAGGTTTTGCCGAATCGCTCGCAGACGAATCGGTTGAATTGCCACCCATAGAGCCCACGGCACCGACGATAACCAGCACCACGATGACGCCTAGGACAATCTTGCCGATCGGCTTCTTTCCCTCTTTTGCCATTATGCATCCTTCCTATGATCCGGCTACCGCGCCGGCGCACAGCACATCGTAGGAAGGATTGGACTTGAATTCATTAGCTGTGAGCTAAAGTTGCGATAAACGGCCAATGCAGTTATCCGAACGCCGAGCAAACGCACTTTGCACGACCGTCTGCTGGCTGTGTATCAACCCAACGTGACGGATTCCCCGGTAAAGGTACTCGCAAGCAACAGGATAAAGAAAACTAAATAGCTGATGCTCAATAGGTAGGCGACGACTAAAAAGATGGTCCATCCAACATTGGTCTTACCATCGGCACGACGTTGCTCGCGAGAACGGCACAGCCAGACCGTCACGCCAATGGCCACAATCAGCAGCACGAGCGCCGCCGCGGCCAACCCGGCAAGCGCAAACATCACGCCAATGCTCACAGCAATAACCGGAAGCAGCAGCAAGCCACACCCGCATCCACCCGGACTATATACGGAAGACTGTCGGCGCTTCATCGTCACTCCAAGTTAAGCAATCGTTTGTAGACATCGAGGCCCTTGAGTAGAATTTCCTCGTCAAAGAGCATGGTATCGGTATGCAGAGCGCTCGTGGCATAGGCGGGACAGCCATCCGAATCGATCGGATTATCTTGTCCCTCCGGCACGCCCGTACCCAGGAGGAAGAACACGCCTGGCAGATGGCGCTGATAGAAAGCGAAGTCCTCGGCAATCAGCAAAGGCTCATCCACGAGTTGCAGCTCGGACAAGACAGGCGCAATGTGGGCGAACAGCTCGGGATCGTTATCGACCGGCGGATAGCCCTCGGCAAAATCGAGGTCATATGTGCAGCCCGTTGCGACGCAGGCATCGTCCAGCACGCGGCGCACGCCCTCGCGCGCGCGGTCGAACATGTCGTCCGTAAACACACGTAGGCTGCCGGCAACATGGGCCTCCCCCGCCACCGCATTGCAGACGGTGCCGGCCTGCAGCAGGCCGAACTTACCAATGCAGGGCTCGTCGACACCCAACTCGTCCATGAGCTCGCGCTCGGAAACCAAGAACTTGGCAGCCGCCAGCGCCGCATCGTGCGACTCCTCGACCGGAACGCCATAGGTCTTAGCGATATGGATGCTCGTGCCATGGATATGAATGTGTGTCTCACTCGAACGCGCCAGCAACGGACCGGAGCAGCTCGCCAACGTGCCGGCGGGCAGATCGGGCCACACGTGGAAGCCGAAGATGCGATCCACCCCGTAGCGCTCGAACACGCCGCTCTCGCACACCGTCTTGGCACCACCAGTCGTCTCCTCGGCCGGCTGAAACACAAAGAGCACATTGCGCTTAATGGCGCCCGGCTGCTCACGGATCGTACGGTCGACAAAGGTTGCCGCCGAAAGCGCCATGGCCATGTGTCCATCGTGCCCGCAAGCATGCATCTTGCCGGGATGGGTCGAAGCGAACGCTGCCCCCGTTGCCTCGGCAATGGGCAGCGCATCCATATCGGCGCGAATCGCCGTGGCATGCGCGGCGCCAACGCCAGCGTCGAAGAAAGCGCAGACGCAGCCGGGGCACGGATGGGTCACATCGCAGGTGAGCGGTGCCAACACGCCCTCGATATAGGCGATCGTCTGCGGAAGATCGAAGTCGAGCTCCGGGATCCTGTGCAAGTCGCGGCGGTAGCGACGGAGTTCTTGGAGCTCGGCCATATTGGTTCCTTTCGTAGGTGCGCGTCGGCTGCTATCTATTGTGCCGCAAGATTGCTACACCCTTATTTCCAGCATATCCCTGCATTTTTTAAACGTTATATACGAATACTCTTGTTTGGTAAAGTGCAACGTGGTAGGGTCGTTACCACTTGATAGAGGCGCGGGCACGAAGAGCCGCGGGCGAGCCGGCAGGCTTTGACCCCGCGGGGAGGCGAAACCCGCCGAACTGGGTTTTTCGGGCACGAACAGCCTGGTGGGCCTGCGGGAAACACCCGCAGGACTGTCTGCAGCAATGCGGGAGCGCTATCCGGACATTGGGTCCACGCTATGCGGATTCGATGCGCAGGTAGCGCCGTCTGGATAGCGAGGTTTACGGGACATGTCATTGACTCCCAACGAGGCATATGCGGCCAAGCAGCCGTTTGTGGACAAGGAGACGCTCGAGCATATCGTCGAGCAGTTCCCCACGCCGTTTCATCTATACGACGAGGCGGGCATCCGCCGCAACATGCAAGAAGTGCGCGACGCCTTTGCATGGAACCCGGGCTTTAAGGAATACTTTGCCGTCAAGGCCAACCCCAACCCGGCACTCATCTCCATTCTCAACGAATACGGCTGCGGCTGCGATTGCTCGAGCTATACCGAGCTCATGATCGCCCGCTCGCTGGGCATCACCGGACACGACATCATGTTCTCGTCCAACGACACACCGGCGGCGGACTTTGAGCTCGCCGACAAGCTGGGTGCCATCGTCAACTTTGACGACATCAGCCACATCGAGTTCTTTGAGCGCGTTGCGGGACCCATCCCCAAGACGGTCAGCTGCCGCTTTAATCCGGGCGGCCTATTCCAGCTCTCCAACGGCATCATGGATAACCCCGGCGACTCCAAATACGGCATGACCACCGAGCAGCTCTTCGAGGCCTTCCGCATGCTCAAGGCCAAGGGCGCCGAGGACTTTGGCATCCACGCATTCCTTGCCAGCAACACCGTCACCAACGACTACTACCCCAAGCTTGCGCGCATCCTCTTTGAGCTTGCCGTGCGCCTGGAGCGTGAAACGGGCGCACATGTCGCCTTTATCAATCTGTCCGGCGGTGTGGGTATCCCCTACCTGCCCGAGCAGCAGGCTAACGACATCCGTGCCATCGGCGAGGGCGTACACGCGGCCTACGACGAGATCTTGGTTCCCGCCGGCATGGGCGATGTGGCGATTTGCACCGAGATGGGTCGCTTTATGATGGGCCCCTACGGCTGCCTGGTGACCAAGGCCATCCACGAAAAGCAGATCTACAAGGACTATATCGGCGTGGACGCAAGCGCCGTCGATCTGATCCGTCCTGCCATGTATGGCGCTTACCACCACATTACGGTGATGGGACAGCCGGGTGGCGCCGACAAGACCGCAGCACCCGTTACGGACACCTACGACATCACGGGCAATCTGTGTGAGAACAATGACAAGTTCGCCATTGATCGCGAGTTGCCGCATATCGACATGGGCGACCTGCTCGTGATCCACGATACCGGCGCGCATGGCTACTCCATGGGCTACAACTACAACGGCCGTCTGCGCTCCGCCGAGGTGCTGCTGCGCCCCGATGGCTCGGCCGACCTCATCCGCCGTGCTGAGCGCCCGGGCGATTACTTTGCCACGCTCGACGTGCTGCCTAGCGGCCGAGAGCTGCTGGCCAAGTCGCGCGCCGAAAGTGCCCGCCGTCGCGCCCAGGACGAGCGTCTGGCCGTCGCCGCTCAGTGGAACAAACGCATCCAGATCGCGGAAGCGAAGGAGAAGAACATGGATATCCGCAACCTCGAGGGTTCGATCGTCGCCCTCGTCACGCCGTTTAAAAAGGACGGAAGCGTCGACTTTGACGCGCTCGAGCGCCTTATCGATTTCCACCTGCAAAACGGTACCGACGCCATCCTCACCCTGGGCACCACCGGCGAGAGCGCCACGATGACTGACGATGAGGACAACTCCGTTGTCGCCGCGGTGGTCAAGCAGGTTGCAGGCCGTGTCCCCGTCATCGCCGGCTCGGGCTCCAACTCCACGCAGACCATGCTCACCAAGTCGCTCACCTATCAGGGCCTGGGCGCCGACGGCCTGCTGCTCATTACCCCCTACTACAACAAGTCCAACGAGGAGGGCATCTACCAGCACTTTAAGACCGTTGCCGATGCCGTAGATATCCCCTGCATCCTGTACAACATCCCCGGCCGCTGCGGCTGCGGCATCAGCGAGCGCAACGTAGAGCGCTTGGCCGCGCACCCCAACATCATGGGTATTAAAGAAGCCTCGGGCAACGTCGCCTACGCGGCCAAGATCGCCCACCTGCTGTCCGATGACTTCCGCATGTACTCGGGCGAGGACGCCCTCACCGTGCCGCTCATGAGCCTGGGCGCCTCGGGCACCATCAGTGTGTGGGCCGATGTTCAGCCGCAGCTCGTGCACGACATGTGCCGCGCCTATCTGGACGGCGACGTAGCGCGCGCCCGCGATATCCAGATTGCCGGCCAGCCGCTCATCAATGCCCTCTTTAGCGAGGTCAACCCCATCCCAGTTAAGGAAGCGCTCGCCCAGATGGGTATGATCGAGGCAAACTACCGCATGCCGCTGTGCCCCATGGCCAACGACACGCGAGCCGCACTTACCGATGCTCTGAAGGGAGCTGGTCTGCTTGATTAAGACCGTCATTATGGGAACGGGCCGCATGGGCTCGCTCATCCGCACTACCGCCGAAGGCATTGTCGACGCCGCCGGGCAGCCCGTTTTTGATATCGTGGCCCACATCGGCTTCGACTTGTCCGAGCTCGAGAGCGCCCCGGCAGCCGACGTCATCATCGACTTCTCGAACGTCGTGACCTTCGATGCCGTCGTCGCCTATGTCGAGTGCACGGGCGCGGCGTTGGTCTCGGGCACTACAGGCTACACACCCGAGCAGATGGATCGCCTGCGCGAGCTGGGTCAGAACGCCCGCGTCATGCACTCCGGCAATTACTCCATCGGTATCGCAGCCCTGCGTCATCTGGTAGCACAGGCCACACGCGAGCTGCCCGGCTTTGACTGCGAAATCGTCGAGACGCACCATAACCAAAAGGTCGATGCCCCCAGCGGCACTGCAAAGCTGCTGCTCGACGCCGTAGTCGAGGCCGAGCCCAAGGCAGGCTACCACCCCGTCTATGGCCGCGAGGGCATGTGCGGAGCGCGCGACCCCAAGGAGATCGGCATGCACTCGCTGCGCGGTGGCACTGTCGCCGGCGTGCACGAAGTGAGTTTCTTTGGCCAGGACGAAGAAGTCACGCTCACGCATCGCGCCACAAGCCGTCAGATCTTCGTCAACGGCGCCCTGGCAGCCGCGCAGAAGCTCGTCACCCGCGAGCACGGCTTCTATACGTTCGACCAGGTCATGTTTGCCTAACCAGGTATCAACCGGATCCACCCAAAGGAGAGACAGCAAATGAGCAATGCAGCCGAGATGGATGCCCAGGAGATTATCAACTACATCGCCACAGCGCCCAAAAAGACGCCCGTCAAACTGTACGTGCGCGAGAAGCCCGGCATGAAGGTCCAGTGGGGCAATGCGCACGTCTACGGCGGTCGTCGTGGCAAGACCGTCTTTGGTGACTGGGATGAGCTCAAAGCCATCCTTGATGCCAATGCCGATTCCATCGATTACTACGATGTGGAGAACGATTGCCGCAACTCCGCCGTGCCCATGCTCGACCTTAAGGGCATCAACGCCCGCATCGAGCCGGGCGCGATCATCCGTGACCGCGTCGAGATCGGCGATCGCGCCGTCATCATGATGGGTGCCATCATCAATATCGGCTCCGTCATCGGTGAGGGCTCCATGATCGACATGGGCGCCGTGCTGGGCGGCCGCGCCGCAGTGGGCAAGAACTGCCACATCGGCGCTGGAACCGTGTTGGCAGGCGTCGTTGAACCCGCAAGCGCCACGCCCGTCATCATCGAGGACGATGTCATGATCGGCGCCAACGCCGTGGTCCTGGAAGGCGTGCACGTAGGCAAGGGCGCTGTCGTTGCCGCCGGCGCCGTGTGCGTCGAGGACGTCCCCGCTGGTGCCGTCGTGGCCGGCGTCCCCGCCCGCGTCATCAAGATGCGCGACGAGAAGACCGACAGCAAGACCGGACTCGAGGAAGGCTTACGCCGGCTGTAGAAGTTACGCGGTTTTACCAAACCGCGTAACGGCTCGACGCTGCAAACGCCCCTAAGCGGCAATCTGACGTTCAATCGTCGGTCGCGTACCGAAGTACGCTTCCCTCCTCTTTCACGTCACCTTGCTCGCCTAGGGGCGTTTTCGCTGACGTATGCTCAGTCTGCAACTCAATTCAGCTCCAAGCAAAAAGGCCGAAGTCCCGAAGGGTTTCGACCTTTGTTTTTCTGCAGCGTCCAAGCGCAGTTTATCTATTCTCGATGCTGCCGATGTTTTTGAGCTCGATGGAAATGAGGCCGTTGGGCTCGTTGACGAACTCGATGTACTCGGAGTTCGAGCCCATCTCGGCCGGAAAGCTGATCTCGATGCCCGTATCGGTACGAATCTTGTGGTTGCGCACGGCCGCACGCTCGACCTGCTTGCGCTCCACGGGCACACGCTCGGGCACCTTCTCTTCGGTCAGCGCCGCGCGTACGCTCTCCTTGATGACCGGCTCGTCCTCAAAGACCTCATCGACGATATCCCAGGGCGGCAGCTCCTCGTCATCCTCAACCTTCTCGGCAACGGCAGCCTTAACCTTAGCGAGCGCTACGGCCGTATTGGCACCGTGCTCCTCGGCGACTTCCTCGACCACGCGCGTCACGGTGTCGATGACCTCCTTGCCCGACACGCCCGTATCGCACTGCAGCAGACCGTCGGGAATGAGCATGCGGTCTTCGCCGGCAATCTTGCGCTTCTTGTCCACATAGCCGATCTCCATGGTGCTCGCACGCACGATGGCATAGCTTGGCACCTTTTGGGAAGGATTCGGCAGGATAGCATAGTGGCGCGCGATGTCGTTGCGTACCTCGCCCTCCTCGCGGCCCACCTCGTGCATAAAGGCCTGCTTGGAGCCCAGCAGCATCACGGCAAACCAGCGGGCATCCTCATCGTCGTCAAAGTCGGCCACGAGCACATCGGTGGACTCGGCTTTTTCGGCCTTGGTAAGCTCGGAGGAAATGAACTCCGCAATCTGCTGCGACAGGTCTACGAACTCGCGCTCGCCAAAGAAATAGCCCTTGAGCTCGCCGCCAAACGCAGAGTTCTCGGCAAACGCGGCGCGTTTATTGTCGGCCGAGGTACGTGCGCGGCGCAGATGCGTGGTCACGAAGTTGCGCACGGTACGGCTCTCGATATCGAGCTCGCGCTGGCTCATAACGTTGACGGCAGAGTCAAAGTCCAGGATATGCAGAATCGCATGATTGATTTTCATATACGGCATTCCGTTCTAGATTGAATTGAGCACGAACCAGTATAGCGGTCGAGCCCGCCCCAGGCGCATCGAAGATTGGTGCATCGGGGACAGGTTGCTTTGCACCAATGGCTAGCGCAGGAGCTCGGACTGCCATACCTCGAGCTGTTCTGCCAGGCTCTTACCACTAGAAGGCACGCTGAACTCGGGACGTTTGGGCAGCAGCGCACACTTAAGAATTGCCACGATGGTCTGCGAGACAAAGCGTCGCGTATCCTTGTCAAACCCTTGCGCAGCCTGGAGCATCACGGGCAGGCTCTCGCGCAGATTCCCAGCGATATCCGCAAACCGCTCAGCACCCGTAGCCTCAAACACGGAGAACAACGCATCTACAAAACGCTCGCGCTCGCTAGGCGAAACTGCAAGCAGCATCTCGCGAATGGAGCCATCAACGTATCGAGCACCGGCGGACAGGCGCTCACAGTACACGAAGTCGCGACCATCAACCACCCAGCTAAAGGGATTGTGCTGCAGCAGGCTGAACTCGGTGCTCTCAACGATGGCATAGTCCTCCTGCGTCTCGAACATCATGCCAAAGATCGACGACCGAGGTAGCGTCTTGTCGATTCGACCGGAAAGATCGGCAAAGGCGTTGCCGTTCAGAAACTCCTCGACGAAACCCGGACCATCATGGGAATACGCCTGTTCGATTCGCGCACGGGCGACATCGGAGCACATCGCCGCACCGTACACCGCAAGGTTTCCACCCTTGGAATGACCTCCGCACAAAAGCGGCCCGTCAATCGCATCCGCCGCCTCGTCCACATAACGCGCCGCGGATTCCTGGGCCGGCACAGGATACCGGAACGCCATGTTAAAGTCCTCTTTCCAGCCCACAATCGTGCTGTCGGTCCCCCGGAAGGAAAGATAGCTAAACCCCGCCGGAAACCGGAACGCCATGGCTGCAAACTGCTCTGTCGCCACCACATCGCTCACGGCACGATAGCCGCAAACGTGCACGCCACGGTAGCGAGGACTTGCTGCCACGGCCTCCAGCAAGGCCTTGCTCCCCTCCGGGTCCCACAAGTCGTCAATCATGTCCCGGTAGCACTCGGCACGCAGCAGCTCGCGTACGTCTAGGCCCTGCCAGTTCGTCAGCTCCGCCATATCACCCGGCAAACGCAAATAGGACAACCACGCAAAGACGAGGCTATCCACCGCGCAGAACGGCCTCTCCTCAAACGGATCAAACGCCGTCTGGGCATAGGTTAAAAAATTAGGCGAATCCGACATGGCCCTCCCATCAACTATGGTGCATTGGGGCAACTATGGTGCATTGGGGTCAGGTTACTTTGCACCAAAAAGGCGCCCGGGCCGTGTGGACCCGGACGCCTTCATTGTAGCTTTTCGCTCTAGCGAGCTTGATTTAGCAGGAGAAGTCGACGCTGTCGATGATGTCCTTGAGGGCCTTGGCGGAGGCGGTGAGCTCATGCTGCTCGTCATCGTTCAGCGGCACGGGGACGCGACAGACGACGCCGTCGCGGCCAACGACCGTCGGCATGGAGATGGCAAGATCGGACAGGCCATACTCGCCCACCATGAGCGAGGAGACGGGCAGAACGGTCTGCTCATCGCGCATGACGGCGGTGCAGATGCGCTTGACGGCCATGGCGACGCCATAGTAGGTGGCGTGCTTCTTCTCGATGATGGTGTAGGCGGAGTTCTTGACGTCCTCGGCGATGCGCTTCTCGGCAGCCTCATGCTCCAGATGACCGTGAAGCTCGCAGAAAGTGTTCAGCGGCACGCCGGCAACCTGGGCGCTGGACCAAGCGACAAACTCAGAGTCGCCGTGCTCACCCATGACATAGGCCTGGACATCGCGCGGGTCAACCTCGACGTGGGCACCAAGCATCTGCTGCAGACGGCCAGTGTCGAGCACGGTGCCGGAGCCGATGACATGGCCCTCGGGCAGGCCGGACATCTTGATGGCGGCATAGGTCAGAACATCGACCGGGTTGGAGACAATGAGCAGAATGCCGTCGAAGCCAGACTTCTTAATTTCGGGAATGATGGACTTAAAGATGTTGACGTTCTTGTTGACCAGGTCCAGGCGAGTCTCACCGGGCTTCTGGGCAGCGCCAGCGGTGACGACGATCATGGCGGCGTCGGCGACATCGGAATAATCGCCGGCGTAGATCTTCATCGGCTCGGCAAACGTCATGCCGTGCGCGATATCCAGGGCCTCACCCTCGGCGCGGTTCTTGTCCACGTCGATGAGGACCATCTCGGAGAACAGACCACTCTGCATCAGCGCGAACGCCGAAGACGAACCAACGAAACCGCAGCCGACAATAGCGACCTTCTTCTCGTTAACCATTAGAAACTCCCATCTCTCTCCACAAACAAGCCGCCCGGGAACGACCCGAGCGGCTTGCCGTAATCCCAATACATCCAATCGGGACTTTGATTATGCTCCTATTCGCAGCCAAAAATCGACCGTTTACCGAAATTGTTTGCAGGATTCGTAAAATAACTGCACGAAATCGGTTTCGAGCTATTGACGAGCGGAATAGCTTTCTAATACAGGCCCGCCTCGCGAATGGCCTCGACAGCCAAAGCGATCTGATCGGGCGGCAGGACCAGCGCCATGCGCACATGCCCCTCACCCGAAGGACCAAAGCTCGCGCCCGGCGTCACCACAACGCCGGCCTTCTCCATAAGCTCCTCGCAAAACGCCATGGAATCGGTGCGACCACCGGGAAGCTTGGCCCACACAAACATAGAGCCATGCGCGTTGGGACGCTCCCAGCCCAAGCCCTCAAGACCGTCGCACAGGGCATCGCGGCGCTCCTGGTACTTCAGACGCTGCGCCTCGACCTCATCGCGCGGACCGTTCAGGCAGGCGATAGCAGCCTTCTGGATCGGGAAGAACATACCAAAGTCGATCTGGCCGCGCAGCTTGGCAAAGGCAGAGACCACGTCCTCGCGGCCGACCAAAAAGCCGATACGCGCACCGGTAACGTTAAACGACTTGGAAAGCGAGAAGAACTCCACGCCCACCTCAAGCGCACCAGGATACTGCAAGAAGCTTCCGCCCGGCTCGCCGTCGAACACGATGTCGGAGTACGCGTTGTCATGGACGATGAGCAGGTCGTGCTCGCGGGCGAAAGCGATGATCTCCTCGTAGACCTCGGGCGTGCCCACCGAGCCGACCGGGTTGGCGGGCAACGACACGATCATATACTTGGCACGATCGGCCACCTCGGGATCGATGCCCGCCACATAGGGCAGGTAATTATGCTCGGCGACCAACGGATAGTACTCGAGCTTGGCATCGGCAATCTTGGCGCCCGCCTCAAAGACCGGGTAGCACGGATCGGGAACCAAAATGGTGTCACCCGGATCGAGCAGGGCCAGGCCCAAATGGCCCACGCCCTCCTGCGTGCCGTTGCACGACTGCACCATAGACGGCGTAATGCCCGAAACGCCAAAGCGGCGCTCATAGTAATCGCACACGGCTTGCTTGAGTTCGGGCAGGTCGCGCAGGGCATACTTCCACATCTCGGGGTCCTGGGCCGCTTGCGTGAGCGCCTCGACCACGTGGTCGTACGGCTTAAAGTCGGGCGTGCCCACGCTCATGTTGTAAATGGTCTTGCCCTGAGCCTTCAGCGCAAGCAGTTTGTTGTTGAGCGAGGCGAAGACCTCCGCGCCAAAGCGGTCGAGACGCTGCGATGCCTGCATGGTGCCACCTTTCGATATGAAAAACGCGGCGCTCCGACAAGAGCGCCGCGCGATACGGGCCATCAGATTGCAAAAGTGTAACGCTTGCACCCGCTGTTTTGGTTCAATTTGGCAACCTTAGTCCATCGGATTGAGCGCGTCAATCTGGGCGAGCCACAGGCGCGAGCTGGCGTCACTCGGCATGCGCCAATCGCCGCGCGGGCTGAGCGTGACCGAGCCCACCTTGGGGCCATCGGGCAGGCAGCTGCGCTTAAACTGCTGGGCAAAGAAGCGACGATAGAACGTACGCAGCCACGTGTGAACGGTCTTGGCATCGTAGACGCCCTCGAAGCTCTTGAGCGCCATGCGGTAGATCTTGCCCGGCTCAAAGCCAAAACGCAGCAGGTAGTAGAGGAAGTAGTCGTGCAGCTCGTACGGGCCCACCAGGTCCTCAGTCTTCTGCGCAATCTCGCCGTCGCCCGTGGGCGGCAGGAGCTCGGGGGACACCGGCGTATCGAGGATATCGAGCAAGACCTCGGCAATACGCCCGCCAAAGACATCGGCCGCATAGCGCACCAGATGGCGCACAAGCGTCTTGGGCACGCTCGCGTTGACGGCGTACATGCTCATGTGGTCGCCGTTATAGGTAGCCCAGCCGAGCGCCAGCTCCGACAGGTCGCCCGTGCCGATGACAAAACCGCCAGCCTGGTTGGCCAGATCCATCAGAATCTGCGTACGCTCGCGGGCCTGGCTGTTCTCGTAGGTCACGTCCTGCACGGTCGGATCGTGCTCAATGTCCTTGAAGTGCTGCTCCACGGCCGCGTGGATCGAAACCTCGCGGAAGCTCACACCCAGGTCGCGGGCAAGCGACTCGGCATTCGACTTGGTGCGATGCGTCGTGCCAAAGCCGGGCATGGAGACCGCCGTGATACCCGTGCGCGGCAGCCCTAGCGCATCGAAGGCACGCACGGTTACAAGCAGTGCCAGCGTGGAGTCCAGGCCGCCCGAAAGACCGATGACTGCAGCCTTGGTACCCGTATGGGCAAGGCGGGTCTTGAGGCCCGCAGTCTGCAGATTGAGAATAGTCTCGCAACGCTCGGCCAGATCACCGTGGTCGGCCGGCACAAAAGGCGCGCGAGGGAAGACGCGGTCGATATCGCAGGCATCGCGCAGGACAGGCTCTTCGGCCAACACGCCCTCAAACGAAAACTCAACGGTCGTGGCCTCCGGCGCATCGTCCGCGCGCGTCCACGTCGTCGAGCGACGGCGCTCGGCAACCAGACGGTCAAGGTCAACGTCGACGATGGCCATATCGCAGGTAAGCAGTTTGGTCGCGGCGAGCTTCGAGCCGTTTTCGTAGACGAGGTTCTCGCCCGCAAAGACCATGTCGGTCGTGGACTCGCCCTCACTCGCATCCGCGTAGGCATAGGCACAGTACAGGCGCGCGCTTTGGTTAGAGATAAGGCTGCGGCGGTAATCTGCCTTACCGATGATTTCGTCAGAAGCCGACGGGTTGAGAATCACCGTCGCACCGGCAAGCGCCATCTCGGTCGAAGGGGGCGCCGGCACCCACAGGTCCTCACAGACCTCAACGCCCAGCACCAGGTCCTCGGCGCCCTCATCACAGCAGCGGTAGACAAGCCCCGAGCCAAGCGGCACCGGACCCTGACCGGCAAATTCAACCCACACGGGATCGGCAGGCGCCGGGGCAAACCAGCGGCGCTCGTAGAACTCGCCATAGTTGGGCAGATACTTCTTAGCCGTAAGGCCCAAAAGCTCGCCCGCACAGCACACGGCCGCGCAGTTGTAGATGTTTTCGGCCACCGCAACGGGAAGGCCGACGGTAAAGACAATCGGCAGCTCGCGGGTTTCATCGAGGATATGCACCAGAGCAGCCTCGCAGGCATGCAGCAATGTGCGGTTATGGAACAGATCGGCCGCGGTATAGCCGGTCAGGTTAAGCTCGGGCAGCGCCAGCGCGCGAACGCCGCGCTCGGTAGCCTCGCGAACAGCCGCCAGCGCAACCTCGGCATTGCCCTCGACATCGGCCACGCGAATCCGCGGCGACGCCGCCGCCACACGCAAAAAGCCATCGTTCTTAACTTGACCGTTTAGAAAATCGTTCATGCGAGCTCCAACACATCCGTTTAGCCGCAACGAGCGGCGGCGATAAAGTCCGCCTCCATTGTACTGTCAAGTTCAATCAGCGCTGGTGGGGCAGACTCATGATAAAAATTGAAAAGAGAAGTCAGAATGGCGTTTAGCAGTAGAACGAGATCTCGTCCACAAGGAAAAATGCCTTCCATTTAGAGCAAATCAATTCATGCTGAGCGGCGATAATTTCACAGAGGTCGTCAAGCGTGCTCCGGGGAATCTTCGCTTTGTTATTAGCGACAATGCAACCTCCCCTGCGAGTCAGCCAGATTTTGGCCGAGTTATCTGAAGGCGCTCCCTTGCAAACATGGACATGGATTGGCTCGCCCGCTTCGTTGGACCAAAAGAAGACCCTATAGCCGCCAATAAGAAAAAGGCTAGGCAACTTTAGCTCCTCCGTTTGCGGCGTAGCGATACAGTAGATGGGCGTTATTGCTCAGAAAAGTCTCAAATCCTCGCTTCTCCTCGTCGGTGAAACGCCCTTCCCACATAGTCCAATTGTAAGAAGGTAACTCACAACGAGCGGAGTCGAAGCCCTCTGCCGTCGGTCGTTCAAAATGCACGATAACCTTTTCGATATCGCCATCCGCAATCAGGTCAGAATGAATGACCTCGGTACCGTCTTCGAACGTCATATACGGGTACATCACGTAAACCACCTCGCAATCGTAAATCCAGTTTAGCATCAAGCTATTGCACCAAAGACAGCAAGCCCCCTTGATGAGTTGATGGTATCTGTTAAATGTCACGTACGATTCACATCTGGTGGGTACCCTGATGGCTACATAAAACGAAGCAGATTTACACCGGGAGGACCCCGTATGACAACCAAGTACACCGACGCGCCGCGCACGCGCGTCATGACACCGGCCGCGCTCAACAACGGCGTGCACGAGAACCATTCCATCGGACAGACCATGGCCATCGCGCCCAAAAAGGGCCTGTTCGACGACATTTCCATTCCCCAAATCATCGCCGGCGCCGCAGCTGCTGCCACGAGCGTCGCGCTTGCCTCCAAGATCGGTATCGCCGGATCGGTGATCGGCGCCGCCGTGAGCTCGGTCATCACCGTTGTGTCCTCGCAGGTCTACCGCCACTTTATCTCTGCCAGCGCCGAAGCCCTCAAAGGCACGCACACCGCCGTCGACTACCCCGCCGGCGCCTATGAGCCCGTTGAGTTTGATGCCGAGGAGCACCTGGGCGCCGCGACTACACAGGAGATGCGCCAGATTGCGGGGCGCGCGACCACGGCGCGCGTCGCCCCCAACAGCCTGCGCGCCAAGGCGGCGGCAGAGCGCAGCCAGACGCAAAAGAAGGTCATCATCTTCTCGATCGCCATCGCCATCGTCGCGGTCATCGCCTGCGCCGGTGCCATCCTTATCACCACTGCCGGTGAGGGTCTGGGCGAGCGTCCCGAGCCAATCCTGTCGTCGCGCACGACCGAGAGCGATGCAAATGGCAACACCCAGTCGCAGGATCAGCAGGCACAGACGGACGACACGCAAGACAGCTCTGCCTCTGCCAATTCGTCCTCGAACACCCAAAACCAATCGCAGGGCACCGATTCCTCTACGGCCAACAGTAGCTCGCCGTCCGGCACGACCAACTCAAGCCAAACGGCTGACGGTTCGCAGTCGAGCACGGGCGACCAGACGAGCGACACCACTTCGGGAACGGGCACAGCAGACAGCAGTAACACCAACAGCTCGAACAGCTCGAGCGGAACCGCGTCCGGCACGGCATCTGGCAACTCGAGCCAAGGCACGGCATCGGGCAACTAAGCACATTTGCCTCTCACAGATAACCGGCCTGTACAACGGGCGCGAACCGGCAACGGTCGCGCCCGTTTGCCTTGGGCGCCGTCATGGCGAGCGCCATGCGATGGTAAGATGCTTTACATGTGTAAAGAGGAGATTTGCCATGAGCAAGACAATGGTTACGCCCACGCTTTCGCTGGGCAACCACATCTATCTGTATCGCCTGCTGCGCGATGCGATTGGATGCGGCAAGCAAACGTTTATGACGCAGGTCGAAGAGGCACTCGCCGCTGGCGACATGGCCGCTTATGACCTGGGCTTCGAGTCCACGCGCGAGCTGCTCGAGGAGCTCGACGACTGCATTAAGCTGACCGTCTTTAAGGGCGGTCGCCTGTATGCCACCGTCATCGCCAACGAGGCCTGGGATGCCGCCCTTGCCAAGGGCGAGGACAAGCCCAAGGCAGCCAAGGGCGCCAAGCAGTCCTACAAAAAGAAAAAGCGCGGCGAGAAGGACCTGAAGGCCGTGCGCCCCAAGCACGTTAAGCGTCCTGAGCCCGAGCCCGTGGTTGAAGCTGTGCCGAAGCCCGAGCCCGAGGCAGAGATCGAAGTCGCTATTGAGGCAGCAGCAGAAGCCGAACCCGAAATCGCCGCCACGACCGATCCCGAAGTCATATCCGAGCAGAAAGCAACTGTGGAGCTCAACGAAGCGCCCAAGTCGACAACCGAAGAAGCCGCTGACCAACCCGAGACGCCTGCGCTCCAAAACAGCGATGTCTTTGGCAACGAGGCCGAGGACGATCAGCCCGAAGAACTCGCAGAACAGGACGCTACCGAGGCGGCATCGGAGCCCGAGGCACCGCAGCCCGCCATCTCGCTCACGGTCGTCTATGACCCCGAGAACGCCAACGCCGGCATCACCACCATGGCATCCACGCCGGTCGAGACAAAGCCGTCTGTCGAGGCAGAGGACGCCCCGCAAGCCGACGCCAAAACCGAGACTGAAGACACATCCGTCTCCGTGGAACCGACAGATTCCGCAGTTAAGCCAGAACCGGCGCCCGAGTCTGCACCCGTCATCGAGTCCGCATCCGCACCTGTCAATGACCAAATTCCCGCACCGGTACCGGCTTCGGTACCCGCAGCAGCACCGGCCCCCGCACCCACAGCACCGACCATCCCCGAGGACTTCCCCGTCGATTTCGCAACCGAGGTCTTCTGCCCCGGCCCGTTGCTACACCAGCTGTCGACCTATCTCCCCTACGGCGCCGACACGCTCGGCATCGTCGGCGAGTACTACTGGATCGCCCGCGAACGCGGCACCATCGAGGCCGCGCGAAACCGCGCAATCTTCCCCCTGCGCTACACGCAGGCCGGCGAGCGCCACGAAGTCACCGTGCGCATCCGCCGCAACACCACCGGAGGCCTCGGAGCCACCTGGACCGTCGACAAGGTTGAAGAATCCAACGAATAGCAAAATGCGGCGAACGTCACAAAAACGTTCGCCGCCTTTTTTTATTTTTCCAGGTTGAGCATAAGTTCGTGTGACAAAGGGGCTGTCCCTTTGCCACATCAAACTAGTCCCTGGTAAGTTTCCTGTGGATACGATGCGGCTGGGCTGCGTCCTCGCCCAGGCGCTCGATACGGTTGGCCTGATAGGCCTCAAAGTTGCCCTCAAACCAATACCAGTTGCCCGGGTTCTCGTCGGTGCCTTCCCACGCCAGGATGTGCGTGGCGACGCGGTCCAAGAACATACGGTCGTGGCTAATGACCACCGAGCAGCCCGGGAACTCGAGCAGCGCCGCCTCGAGCGAGGACAGCGTCTCGACGTCGAGGTCGTTCGTGGGCTCGTCGAGGAGCAGCAGGTTGCCGCCCTGCTTGAGCGTAAGCGCCAAGTTCAGACGGTTGCGCTCGCCACCGGAGAGCACGCCAGCGCGCTTCTGCTGGTCCTGGCCCTTAAAGCCAAAGCTCGCCACGTACGCGCGGCTCGGAACCTCGGTCTCGCCGACCATCATGTGGTCCAGGCCGTCCGAGACGACCTCCCACAGGTTCTTATCGGGGTCGATGCCGGAACGGTTCTGGTCGACGTAAGAAATCTTGACGGTCTCGCCCACCTCGAGCTCGCCCGAAGTCAGCGGCTCCAGGCCCACAATCGTCTTGAACAGCGTGGTCTTACCGACACCGTTGGGGCCGATAACGCCCACGATGCCGTTGCGCGGCAGGGTGAACGAAAGGTCATCGATGAGCACGCGGCCATCGAACTCCTTGTGCAGATGATGGGCCTCGAGCACCTTGTTGCCCAGACGCGGGCCCACAGGGATGCGGATGTCGGTCCAGTCGAGTTTCTGGCTGGCGCGGGCCTCGGCCTCCATCTCCTCGTAGCGAGCCAGACGGGCCTTGTTCTTGGCCTGGCGAGCCTTGGGCGAGCTGCGTACCCACTCGAGCTCGGCCTCCATGCGCTTGGCGAGCTTGGCGTCGCGGTTGCCCTGAGCCTCGATACGGGCGGCCTTGGTCTCCAGATACGTGGAGTAGTTGCCCTTGTAGGGATAAAGGTGGCCGCGGTCGACCTCGCAGATCCACTCGGCAACGTTATCCAGGAAGTAGCGATCATGCGTGACGGCAAGCACCGCGCCCTGATAGTTGTGCAGGAAGTGCTCGAGCCACAGGATCGATTCGGCGTCCAGGTGGTTCGTGGGCTCGTCGAGCAGCAGCAGGTCGGGAGCCTCGAGCAGCAGCTTGCACAGGGCCACGCGACGGCGCTCGCCGCCGGAAAGCACGTTGACCGGCATGTCGGAATCGGGCAGCTGCAGGGCGTCCATGGCCTGACCGAGCTTGGAATCGATATCCCAGCCGTCGGCGGCGTCGATCTCGTCCTGGAGCTTGCCCATCTCGGCCATGAGGGCGTCCATATCGCAATCCGGGTCGCACATCTCCTCGCCGATCTTGTTGAAGCGATCGACCTTGGCAATCATATCGCCAAACGCCATGCGCACGTTCTCGATGACGGTCTTGTCGTCATCGAGCGGCGGCTCCTGCTGCAGGATGCCCACGGTGTAGCCGGGGGTAAGCCTGGCATCGCCGTTGGAGACTTCCTCGATACCGGCCATGATCTTGAGCAGGGTCGACTTACCCATGCCGTTGGGGCCCACGACGCCGATCTTGGCACCGGGGTAGAAGCTCAAGGTCACGTCGTCAAGGATTACCTTGTCGCCATGGGCCTTACGAGCCTGATACATCTGGTAGATAAACTCCGCCATTTGCCTGTTTTATCCTTTCTACCTTCTGTTTCCCTATTCTTGATTCGCTTTAGTGGAAACGAAATGAGGAAACCAGCTCTGAAACTAAACGAAAAAGGGGCATGGTTGCCCACACCCCCTAATACTACCTGGGAAAAATCCCCCGGAACATACTATGAACTGCGTACGCTAGTTTTCCGCAACCTTAACGAGCGGCTCGCTGCGATTTGCGCCACAGCAGATACGAATAGACGTAGGCAGCTCCAGCTGAACCAAACGCCAGAACCGCAATCACCGCGGCGACGACTTCACTCGAAAGCACGCTACCCGCCACGCCCATCACAATCAGGCCAACGCCCAGCACCATAAAGCAGGCACCGCCAAAACGCTGCGTACGGCGCCAGTTCTCGGGATCGGCAAGCGCCCAGGGCGTCTTGATACCGAGCGTGTAGTTCTGCTTTACGCGCGGTAAGTAGTTGCCCATACCAATAAAGAGCAAGCCGATAGCGCCTGATACCAGCAAATTGACCGTTCCTACCACCGGCACGATGCCCCACACCGTTAGCTCCCCCAGCCAGCTTATGGCACACATGAGCAGCGTGAAGGCGATTACGAAGCCCTGATAGAACTTACCCGAGGTCCGATACGCCTCGCCCTTGGGGTCAATGCGTGGCACGACGTAGAACATCGCGAGAAGTGCCAGAGGCAACACGCCGAGCGCGGAGGCCATCCAGCTAGGGCCCCAACCGTCGACGGCGCCATTCGCGCCCCAGTGCGTGGGAATCTGCGCCGGCAGGCTCGGCATCACTATCAGATGCGCTGCGACATTGGCAACGCACAGAGCGACCAGTGCAATCCACACGCGCGACGATACCCCCGTGGCGTGAATGCCCTTGTTTTCGTTATTCATCCTTATCACCTTCAGTGTTTGTAAAGCCCATAAACCAGCCAATCAAGTCCTGCATGACGGTGGTATTTAAGCTGTAAACGATGTTTTGGCCATGGCGCTCATCGGTCACCAGCCCGGCGTTTTTAAGCGTTGCCAGATGATGGCTGAGCGACGGTTTGCTTATGTCGAAATGCTCGGCGAGCTCCCCCGCCGTGCAATTGCCCTCGCGCAGCAGTTCTAAAATGCGCCGCCGCGTTGGATCCGCCAGCGCCTTAAAACCTTCTCCCGGCATAGAACCTCCTCTCGCTATCTCTCGCGACGTGCACACTATACTCGATATTTAGATGTTTGTCTAATTATCTAATAGCAATGTTATGTATAGAACATTCGTTCGTTTTTAGATACAATGGGTCCAGAAGCAGATGGGCCAGCTCCCTCTTCCCAAGAAGGAGATGGACTATGAGTATTAACGATGTCCTGACGTTGTTGTTGCTTGTAATCGCGGCTGTGGAGCTCGGCATCCACATTGGAGGTCGAATGAAATAGCCGCCCCCGCGTAATGCGAAGACGGCCACTTCTCACGCTACAAACGTGTTTGGGAGTTGGCCAACCCGCTGCAACGGGTGCCATCTGCTTCATCTTATGCGAATCACTGCCTCATTTCAACAAGCCCCTAGGGCTCAAATGGAATCGCGATAATACCTATAATGGCGATAGCTAAAACACGATTCGCTTCCCCATCGGAGGATGTCTATGACCGAAACCACAGCCGCAACTCCCAACGAGACGCGCGATGCCAAGCTCGAGATCATCATGGGCCGCGAGGCACTCGACAAGCTCGCCGATGCCACGGTGCTGGTACTCGGCTGCGGAGGTGTGGGCTCCAACTGCTGCGAGGCACTCGCCCGCGGCGGCATTGGTCATTTTGTAATTCTGGACAAGGACATCATCGCGCCCAGCAATATCAATCGCCAGGCCATCGCCTTTCACAGCACCATCGGCAAGCGCAAGGTCGATGTTATGGAAGCCATGATCCACGATATCAATCCTGCCGCCACCGTTATCAAACGTACCGAATACCTGCTGAGCGACAACATCGATGATTTCTTCGCGAGCGTTTTGGAGCAGACGGGCGGCAAGCTCGACTACGTCGTCGACGCCATCGACACCATCTCGGCCAAGCTCACCATTGCCAAATATGCTCAAGATCACGACATTCGTTTGGTTAGCTCTATGGGCGGGGCCAACAAGCTGCATCCCGAATGCTTGCGTTTTGCCGATATCTTTGACACCGTGCGCGACCCCATGAGCCGCATCATGCGCAAAGAGTGCAAAAAGCGCGGCATCAAGAGCCTGCACGTGCTGTTTAGCTGCGAGGAATCGGTTAAAACCCAGCCCCGCGACCCTTCCAACATCCACGAGCGCACCGAGCTGGGAACCGCGAGCTTTATGCCGCCCATCATGGGCCAGATGATCGCCGGCGAGGTTATACGCCAGATCAGTGGGCGCGGGTGCGAGCGCGTGCGCGCCGACGGCCAGCGCCTAGATTAACGAGATGTGCCGCAATGACACCGCAGTTATTTGACGCGCACTGCCATCTCGATTTAATGGCTCGCCCGGACGCCGTTGCCGACGAGGCGACGGCGCTGGGCATGGGTCTCTTTGACTGCGGCGTCGATCCGCGCGACTTCGCAAGCGCCAACAAGCGCGCCCGTAGCCGTTCAAACATCTTTGCCGGCATCGGCCTCCATCCCTGGTGGCTCGCCGACGGACGATGCGGTGCCGCCGAAATCAATCTGCTTTGCAAGGTCGCCGCACAAGAGCGCTTTATCGGCGAGGTCGGACTCGACTTTTCCGCGCGCTGTGCCGGAAGCGAGCCGCTACAAACACAGGCGCTCGACCAGCTCTGTAATGCACTCGTGCACTATCCTCTTGCCGGGCGCGTGATATCAATTCACGCTGTTCGTTCGGCAGGAACCGTACTGGACGCCCTTGAGTCATATGGATTACTCACCCCAAGCCCCAACTCCCCCGCCATCATCTTCCACTGGTTTAGCGGCACCTCGAACGAGTTCGACCGTGCGCGAAACGCAGGCTGCTATTTTTCCGTGAACGAGCGGATGCTCGCTACCAAGCGCGGTCGTGAATACGCCCGACAGATCCCACTCGACCGTCTGCTGCTCGAAACCGACGCTCCAGCCGAACCGCAAGCAGATGCAAGCGCGCGACAGCTCATCACATCGCTAAAAAGCGCCTCCCTGCACATCGCCGAACTTAAAAACTGCGCCGAGGAGAGCGTCGAATCAACCGTTTTAGGAAATTCGCACTCCATATTTGACTTCAACTGACCCCGGTGGGCAAAAAACGCCAAATATGAGTACTGCTGCAAAGCTAGTAGCATTATATTGTGACAAAAGAACGCCTTGATAATGTACAGCTGTTCATTATCAAGGCGTTTTAGCATGGCTAAAGCCATATTTAACAGGTTATAATCGCCCCCAGGCGCTCAACCAGGGCCTTAAAAGCATAATTTCCCTGTTACTAAAGGTGGCGCGCGCAGACGTGGTGTAAGAGCGTCCCGAGGTCCGTCGCTGCAAGTCC
>CALJDJ010000080.1 GCA_938023705.1 uncultured Collinsella sp. | reverse complement strand
TTTCTACCGTTTCTACCCCGTCCCCAAATGGCAGGCGGCAGGGCTACTCGTCCTGCGGGTCCTCGTCGGAGCTTGGTGCAGGCTCGGGCTCGGGCTCCGGTTCCGGCATGGGCTCGGGCTCCGGTTCCGGCATGGGCTCGGGCTCAGGCGCAGGCTCGGGCTCAGGCGCGGGCTCGGGCTCGGGCGCGGGCTCGGACTCGGGCGCCGCAGCGGAATCGGATACGGGCGCTGCGTCGGCGCTAAAACCAGCCGGAGCAGACTTCTTCTCAAACGGCAGCACAAAGGTCAGGACGTCATCCTTATCCTCATCAGCCCATTCAGCTGCATAACGCGCTACCCAATAGCCAACGGCACGATGCTTGAGCATCTTGCCAAAGACCGTGAGGAATACCGTGACAAACGCCGTCAGCACCAAGAACAATACGAGCGTGATGCCACCGCCGGTAACAAGCGCCTCAATAGCCGAAGGACGGTAGTAGTAGCTATACATACCGACAGAGGCAATGGTGCCAAAGACGAGCGTCAGGATCCATGTGACAACGTTGGCGACCAGGCCCGTCAAAAACTCGGGAAGGAACGAAGCGCAGAACAGTTTGGTCTTGTTGTGCTTAAAGGCCGCCCAGACCTTATCGAGCGAAAACGCGCTCTCGACACGACCGGTCACCGCAAAGTGCATCACGGCAATGTCGGCGAACATCTTAAAGAAGACCCCCAAGACCGCCGTGGCAATCATAGCCAGGACAAGCAGGCCAAGCGAGCCAAACAGCGCTGCCTCGAGTGCATAGGAGCCGTAATACGAATACGAGCCCGCGGCGCCAATTACCACGCTCTCCACCAGCGAAAGCACTACACCGATAACGGGAATGGCAGCGATAACCTCGAGCACGACCGAGATAACGCTCGAAAAGACTCCGAGGCCAAACGACGTGGAACGCATGAGTGGACGATCCATACCGCCATCAACCTTGAGCGACAGATCGCGACCCCACTCAATACCAAAGCCGGAACCACACACGCTCGCAATGCAAGCTGCCAAAAAGCCGATGGCAGCTGCAATGCCGCCAATAACGGGAATAAACAGCACGAGTACCGACACAACACAAATCAGCGCCGGTAAAAAGGCAATCTGGCACACGCGCTGCAGCACGCCCGGAGTCTTGGTCATATCCTCAAACGCCTGGGCCACACAGCCCTTGGACGCATTCGCCACGGGCGGTTGCGGAACAAACTGCTGGGGCTGACCCTGAGGGGCAGAGGCTGCGGCACCGGCATTGGAGGCACCACACGCACCACAGAACTTATCGTTGTCGCCCATGGGGGCACCACACTGCGAACAGAACATCGAGATCATCCCTTCGTATCTTGAGCGAATCATCTGGATCGCAAACGATGTCTTTGGCATCATTATCACCCAATGTGGGGACAAATACTCCAACATGACGCATTTGCAATGCGCAGGGCGCTATTCGATTGTTTGATGAGCTCGACCGCGTTAGTTCGTTCCGCGGAAACCCTTGCCGACGATCTCGGAGCTGTCGACAATCGTGATAAAGGCACCCGGATCGACTTCGCGCGCATAGCGGCGCAGTTGCACGGCCTCGCGACGGCTTAGCACGCTCATGATCACCGTCACGCACTTGCCCGAGAAAGCACCGTAGCCGCGGCTGATAGTCGCCGTACGGTTGAGATGCTTGACGATAAACTCCTCGACCTTAAGGGGCTCGGAGCAAATGACCGTGCAGACTTTACGCAGGTGGATGCTCTCGATGGCTTTGTCGACCACAAGCGTCTTGGCAAACAGGCCGAGCACGCAATACAGACCGACGCGCGGGCCGTACAAGAAGGCCGCGATGGTCACGATGCCGATATCGACCAGCAGCAGCGCACGGCCGATCTCAAGCGTCGTGCGGCGTTTGAGAATCATGGCGAGGATGTCCGTGCCGCCCGTCGAGGCACCAATATCAAAGACGATGGCGCTGCCGAGCGCCGGCAGAATCACGGCAAAGCACAGGTCGAGCCACATATCACCCGTCAGAGAGACATCGGTCGGAATGAAGAGCTCAAACAGCGAGACATAGGCCGAAAGCGCAAACGAAGCGAAGACGCTCCACAGAATCGCCTTGCGCTCCAAAAAGATAAAGCCCAGAACGACCAGGACCGCGTTGATAATCCACATAAAGACGCCGACGGGCAGAGTCGGGAACAGCGTAGAAAGAATGACCGACACACCCGAGGTACCGCCGAAGGCAAAGTGATTGGGGGTTTTAAAGGCCACGATGGCGAACGCCGTGAGGATCAGGCCCAGATTGAGCTCGGCAAAAAAGCGCGGAAAGCCTGGCTCCTGGCTGCGCCTGCGGCCGGCGCGCTCGCCTTGCTCAATAACATCGCGATCGACCACGCGCTCCATCGGCACCACCGGAGGACGATGCACCTCCTCGGCAGCACGCGACGCCGCCTCTGCCGCAGCGGCCTCAATCGCCCATGCCTTGCTTTCGGTCTCGTGTTCGTCGGCCATTACGGCAACCCCTCGTTAACAATTTGGAAACAATGCGCCCATTAGGGTAACGCGGAACGTGGCGGTTGCAACCCTTAGTTAGACGAGCGGTATGACTACATCGGGAGCGTACAAAAACGGCCGGCCGCGCTTTTGCATGCGCGACCGGCCGTTTGACGTTTACGCAGATAAAACCTGCCAAAATAAACATCCCTTTTTGGTAGGTTACTCGTGCTGGCTGGTGCGGTGCTCGTACTCCTCGGGGGTGATGACATCCTCGATGCGCAGGTTGACGCCTGCCACCTCAAGGCCGGTCATCGCGGCCAGACGCTCGGTGACGCGCGCCTTAACGTCGTCAAAGATCGCAGGCGCATAGGCGCCATACTCGATGATGACCGAGATGTTGACGACCACGCGGTTGTCGTCGGTGACCTCGACCGTCACGCCCTTGGTCAGGTTCTCGGCACCAAACTGCTCCTGCACAAAGTGCATAAGGTTACCCTTCATGCCCAGAACGTGCGGCACCTCGCGGGTGGCCATGGCGACGATCTTCTCGATCACGCCGTTGGAATAGGTCAGCGAGTCCTCGGACTCGTCCGCCTCCTCGTCGTCCTCGTCCGCCTCGTCTTTGGACTCGGCCTCGACGAGCGTCTCGTCCTCGAGCGTTACGTCCTCCGCCTCGGCGGCGACGGCCTCGTTCGTCTCGAGCTCGGTATCGGCCACATCGACCTTCGTGTTAAAAGCCATGGTTCCTCCTTATGCCTGCCACGGATGCGACAGTCGAATACATATTAGCGGCCGCTAAACAGACGGCCGAAGAAGTTAACGATACCGTTCTCGCCGTCGCGAATCTGGCCGATCACGGCGCCGATCAGCACAAAGAATGCGATGACAAGCGTGTCCCACAGGCCCAACGTAAGTACCAGCACGGCGAGGATAAAGCCTGCCACGGCGCCGAGCGTAGTGTTGGGGTGGCGCACGGCGTAGCTCCAGATAGCGGCGCCCGTACCTTTGATGAGACCCATGGCCTCGTCAAAGTCGTTGGCGGCGCTGTCGTGCTGCTCGCCGGCCTCGGGCTTGGTGTCGGCGGACTCGCCTGCCGGCATAGCGTTCTGATCGATCGTCAGGCGCGGCGTGCGGGCGGTCTTGTCTTGGTTGGTATCACTCACCGGAAACCTCCACGGTCTGGACGGTAGTCTTGGACGGCAAAAAGCGAACGCGCGCAGTCGTGCCCGGCGTACCGAGCATGGTGTCGCAGGCCCGCTCGATACGCTGCTGCATCGCAGTGGCAAGGGAAGCAACGTCTTTATCATCGAGCGCGATGGCTTCGACCTTAAAACGAACGTGCGATTCGTCGGAACCCTGAACACGCGCCTCGATATGCTCGACCATCACGCGGTCATCGCGTTCGGCAGCAGCGCGGGCACACGAGGAGAGAGCCGCGAGCGTGACCTCGATATTGCGCTCCCCTGCCGGATGCACGCAGGACGGCTCGCGACGCGCGAACATCAAGCGGAAAAAACCGATGAGCACGCCAAGCGCCACGATGGCGGCGCACACCGTAACGACGACGCGAGGCATGGTGTCACGCAATAGCAGCATAAAGCGATACGTATACGGTCCCCAGAACTGGCAGACAAGCGTACCCAGCGCCACGATGGCGGCGGCAAGATACACGATCGCTAGGGCTCGTTTGAGTACGCGCACGCGCGCTCCCTTCAGGTTTCGGTCCACAGAATGCAAAACGATTCGCATCATTATAAAAGAGCCGGGTCCGGTGCCATACGCACGCGGATCCGGCTCATCTATTCCACGAGGCTTGCATGCTCGCTTCATTATGCCCAGATATGCACGGCTTAACCCGTGCAGGCGCTACTCCTCCTCGAGGGCAGCGATGACCTCGTCGGTCATGTCCATGGTGCTGTAGACGTCCTGGACGTCGTCGAGCTCCTCGAGACGGTCGATGAGGCGCTGAACCTTCTTGGCGTCGGTACCGGAGACCTCGGTCGGGGTGGTCGGAACCATGGTGGTCTCGGAACCCTTGACCTGGACGCCCTGCTCCTCGAGTGCCTTGGAGACAGCCATGACGTCGTTAGCAGCGGTCCAGACGATCCACTCCTCGCCGGCGTCCTCGTAGTCCTCGCCACCGGCCTCGGCGATGGCCATCATGAACTCATCCTCGTCACCGGCAGCACCGTTGGCGATCATGGTCTCCTTCTTGGCGTTCTCGTCCAGGATCTCCTTGGCGACGACGATCTGGCCCTTGCGCTCAAACTGGAAGGCGACGGAGCCGGAGGTGCCCAGGTTGCCACCAGCGTGGGAGAAGGCGGAACGGACATCGGCGGCAGTACGGTTGCGGTTGTCGGTCAGGCAGTCAACATAGACGGCAACACCGGCGGGACCATAGCCCTCGTACACGATGTTCTCGTAGACGGCGGCATCGGCACCCGAACCAAAGGCCTTGTCGATAGCGGACTTGATCTTGTCCTTGGGCATGGACTGAGCCTTGGCCTTAGCAACGGCAGCGGCGAGGCTGGCGTTGTTCTCGGGCAGCGGGTCACCGCCGAGACGGGCAGCAACGGTGATGTTGCGGCTCAGCTTGGAGAAGAGGGCGGAACGCTTGGCGTCCTGCGCGCCCTTACGATGCTTGGTTGTGGCCCACTTAGAGTGTCCGGACATACGTGTCTCCTATCGGTTTTGACCTAAAGCCCAGCGCAGATGCTCGGGCAATATAAACAAACGTCGTTATGATATACCTACTGGCCTGCGAGATAAACCCCAAAATGAAGGCGTCGTGATGATGCCATCCTTTGGTGCAAAGCAACCTGTCCCCTTTGCACCAAATTAGGACCAGAGAAGGTCGCTGCGAGTGATGGTGGCACCGATGGCAAAGGGCATGCAGGCGATAACCGGATACAGGTAGCGCATATAGGTCGAACCGTTGCAGGGACCGATCAGACACACGGCGAGCACGCCCAGCAGCGGCACCCAAATGGCCAGCCCGCGCCACGAATGGCGGCGCAACAGGTAGACCACCACGGCGATCATGATCCACACATAGGTGGCCGAGCTCATGGTGAGCGAAATAAACGGGATGCGCTGCACCGCCACACGGTACAGATTGATCAGGTGGTCGCACCAGCGCACCACGTTGCTGTCAACCGGATGGAAGTCGAAGTACTTGAGGTTGTCGGGACGCGCCATGATCTCGGCACTACGCGCCGTGCTGTAGACCCAGGCATCGCGGGCACTCGGATAAAAGTAGCCGTAATAGTTATTGATGAGCGCCGAGATATAGCACTCGGGATCCTTTTTGAACATCTGCGCCCAGACCTCAAAATAGGCCTTGATGTCCTCCTGCGAGGCGTACTCGTTAAAGCAGTTCTTGACGGCATCGGACTTGTCAGGGTTGTAGCGGCGGCCCAGGTTCTCGTACTTGAGCACGCGATCGATCACGACGCGCTCCTCGTCGGTCACCAAGCCGTCGCAAGGAGCCTCCGCGATAGTGCCGTCCTCCTTTACCGTGGGGTTGACACCCGAGTTGAGGCCATCGTGCTTTTGAACGAAACGAGCCGTCTGCTGGAACGGAATCGAGAGAATTTCGCGCTTGGAGCCGGGCGTGATGTCGTGCGCCGGCATAAAGACCTTGGTGAAGTACATATTAGAGGCAAGGCAGAGTGCGAGCACCGCGAGGACGCCAACCCAGCGGAAGCGCGGCGTGGCGCATGAGACCGCGGTGCCCGTCTGCTTAGCCGCACGACGAGCGACATGTACATCCCATGCGCAAAACGCCGCCGCAATCACGCAGGCCGCCAACGGAAAGACCAGGCCGCCATTGCGCAAAAACGTGGAACCCATGGCAGCCAGCGCAAGCAACAGCCAGTCGTGGCGCGCAAAGAGCACGGGGGCTTTCTCGCCCGCCCGCTCGACATTGGCATCACGACGGGGCAAGCCACATGCCACGAGCTTGACGGTCTGTACCAGCAGCACCAAAAACGCGTCGGCAAAGAGCACGTCTTTGGTGAGCAGGGCCGCGTAGTTAGAGAACATCGGCATAAACGCAAAGAACAGCAGGATCGCACCGCGAACCGGCAGGCTCACGCCCAGTTTGCGCAGCGACGAAATGGAATAGGCCATGCAGGCAGCCGTGATGACAAATTGAGCGCAGGTATAGATGATGAGGCCCGCGTTAGCGCTGTTGAACAGCGAAAGCCCCAGCTGCACGCACGAGCCGATGATAGCCGTGTGCACGACCGGGTGATGCCCGTTGAGCAGGACATTGGGGTTGAGTAGGCGCAGGTAGTCGCTCGTGCCGTTGGGATAGTTGAACCACTGGCGAATCTGCGCACCCGTATCTCCCATAAAAAGGCCGGGCAGCGAAGCGATGAGCGTGGGCGCCCAGGCGATCATAAGCACCAGGAAGGGCCCGGCAAAGGGATGGGCCGAGAGCACGGCGTGAGCCACACGCCATACGCGACCAAAGTGCGCTTCGGAAAACGGAATGCGCCGAGAGCTCAGCCAATCTAGACACTCAAAAGCCAGGTAGAAGGCAACGATCGCCAAGAGCATCCAGCCCGCGCCGCCAATCCAGGCACAGATGATGCGGGCCTTGTCGCCAAGAACAATCTCGGCCGAGTCGGTGAGGTCGTAGCTGCGGCCGAACACCATGCAGATGGCGAAAAACAGCGACGGCAGAATGATCGACGGGCGCCAGGTGTCGCCACGGCCAAAGAATACGTAGCGAAACGGCAGCGTGAGCAGGCAGGCAAGCGCAAGCAGCATGACCGCGTCGGTATGGCCGGCAAACGAGAGGAGCACCTCGTAGCACACGTACAGCATGCCCGAGGCTTTGGGGTCAATCGCCAAGACTGCGTTGCTCGACACCGGGGCGGGATCGATGGAAAACGCCGTGGTCGCCAACAGCGCGAGCAGAAATGCGATGAGCGTCTGCTTGGCGGGGTAGCGCTTAAACCAGACGATGCGGGCCGCGTCGCGCGCAGCCGTTGTGGAGAGATCGGAATCCTTCACAGTCCGAAAGCCTTTCTAGAAACCTGCCAAAAAGGGACAGGTTTATTTTGGCAGGTTTTATCTGGGGAAACGTTACGGTTCTGTCATCATTGCCCAGCAAACCACCACAAAGGTGCCTGCCCCCTTTGTGGTCGTATGTGGTGGTTAAGCGTCGAGGTAGATGCGCTGGGGGCGATTGCGGTGTCGGGCGAAGATGATGAGCGCCAGGCCCGCAATAACGAGCGGAAGGCTCAGCAGCTGACCCATCGTGATGACGCCGCCCAGCAGATAGCCAAGCTGGGCGTCGGGCACGCGCACGAACTCGACGAGGAAGCGGACGATGCCGTAACCCATCACAAACACGCCCATAAACGTGCCCTGGGGCAGCAGCGGCTTTTTGCGGCTGAGCACCTGCAGAATGCAAAAGAGCACAATGCCCTCAAGAAATGCCTCGTAGAGCTGGGAGGGGTGACGCGACATATCGCCCGCGGTGCCACCGAAGACCACGCCCCAGGGCAGATCGGTCGGCTTGCCCCACAGCTCACCGTTGACAAAGTTGGCACAACGGCCCAGGCACAGGGCCAGCGGAGCGCCAATGACGGCAAGATCGGCCAACGTCCATGCATCGAGCTTATACATGCGGCACACGATGATGCCGCCCAAGATGCCGCCGACCAGGCCACCGTGGAAGCTCATGCCGCCCTCGTTGGTGGCAAAGATCTCGAGCGGGTGCGCCCAGTAGTAGCCGTCGCCGTAAAAGATGACGTAGAACAGACGGGCGCCAATGATAAGGCCAAAGACCACGCCGACCACGACACTCGTCAGGTCGTCAATCGTGATGCTAAAGCCCCAGCGACGCTGCGTGCGGTACATGACAACCGCCGTGAGCAGGGCACCGACCACATAGGCCAGACCATACCAGTAAATCGTGATGGGCCCCGCCGAAATCGCGACGGGATCAAGCATATGGTAGAAGTCGTTGAGCATGTCGACCCTCCTACTCCCTACATACAAATGCGGCCGCGGGCCTTGCGCTCGCAGCCGCATATTTGGGCGTAACGTCTATGCGGAGTATGCCGTCCGCAGCTTTCGCAGCTTAGAACGGCGCGTACTCGTCGTACAGGTCGTCGGTCTCGCCGGAGGCATTAACCTGCTCGACACGGGTAACGCCGGGCACATGCTCCTTCAGGATGCGCTCAATACCCATGGACAGGGTCAGCGAGCTCATGGGGCAGCCGGCGCAAGCGCCCTGCAGCTCCAGTTTGACGACGCCCTCGTCGTCAACGCCCACATACTCCATATCGCCGCCGTCGGCCTGCAGGTTGGGGCGAATCTCTTCAAGAACCTTCTTAAGCAGCTCTTCGTTAACAGCCACAGGGGCTCCTTTCTCACAATTACGCGGGCGCGCCCGCGGACAGAAGCTATGTTACTACAGCCGTGTACCCGCTCACGAGCCGTCCATGCGCGCAGACGCGACTTTCACGAGTAGTCAATTTGGGACGGGGATCTTTTAGCTGCCTGTTGTTACCAGCTGGCGTTGGCACGCGCTACTGCCGAGCCTGTCCCCCGGTACCAATCTGGACATCGACGATAACCTGGCGGTAGCTAATACCGCAGGAGTCGAGAATGCGGCGGCTGATGCGGCCGTCGTCGGTGTCGGCGTACTTGTTGTCCAGGTAGACAACCTCGCCCACACCCACCTGCGCCAAAATCTTGGCGCAGTCGTGGCACGGGAACAGCGTGACGTAGACCGTGGAACCCTCGAGGTCCTTGAGCGAGCCACGGTAGTTGAGCACGGCGTTGGCCTCGGCATGGACCACGTAGTTGTGCTTGTCCTGCAGCGGGTCGTCGCTCGTACCCCACGGGAAAAAGTCGTCGTTGAGCGCCGAGGGCGTACCGTTGTAGCCCACCGAAAGGATACGGTGGTTGGTGCTGGCGATGCACGCACCCACCTGCGTGTTGGGGTCCTTGCTGCGGCGCTGTGCGGCGATGGCCACGCTCATAAAGAACTCGTCCCAGCTAATGACGTCCAGGCGCTTGCCTGACGAAGTTTGATGAAGATCGTCCGACATGGCAGACACCTCCGTAATCGCAATAGTTTGACCCATTGTAGCAGGTGAAAGGTGGGGGCGTTTGTCCCACCGGCGCCCTCACTTTTACACGCGGCGGGGCTTTTGGTTGATGCGGTAGAGCTCGGCGAGTCCTCGCAACGTCAGCGCGTCGTCTACCGTCAGGCTGTGGCCGACCAGCGACGCGAGCGCCTCGGCATCGTCGCCGGTAATGACGATGGGCACGTCGCCCTCCCCCGAGGCCTTGGTCGCGCGCATCTCGGCAAGCACCATGTCGAGCATGCCGTCGATGCGTGCCACCTCGCCCAGAACCACGCCCGAACGCATGGCCTCGCGCGTGTTGCGGCCGATCACATGCGTGGGTGCCGAGGGCTCGACCTGCGGCAGACGCGCCGCAGCAGCCGAAAGCGAGCGGGCGCCAAGCGCCAGACCCGGCGCGATGACGCCGCCCACAAAGGTGCCGCGCGCGTCGATGACCTCGATATTGGTCGTGGTACCCAAGTCGATCACGATGCACGGAGAGCCGTAGACGGCACGGGCCGCCACGGCGTCGGCGATGCGGTCGGGGCCGATCTCGGCCGGGTCGTCGTAGCGGACGGGCATGCCGGTCTTGAGGCCCGGCCCCACCGTGAGCACGCGTCCCGTGCAGGTGCGAAAAAGTGCCGCCTTCCACGGACGCTCGAGCGCCGGCACCACGCAACTCAGGACTGCAGCTGCGGGAACGAGCGCGCCGGGCATGCCCGCATCGGCCGCCAGCGCGGCCATGACTTGAGCGAGTCGCATACGCGCTTCGTCGGCCGTAATGCTCGACGGCGTCGTGATCTCGCACGTCGCAAGCGGGCATTCCTGTGCCGCGGCCGAATCCTCGGCAAACAGGCCAAAGCGAATGAACGTGTTGCCCACGTCGACCGTCAATATATATGCGCACCCATTAAGCATCGTCGGCGCTCCTTTCGTCTGCCCAGCAGTATATCGCCTACCTAAACCAGTCATCCCAAAATGACTGGCTTGCGGTTATACTGATGCGCGGCCGCGCGCGAGCTCACGCGGCGGCCCTTGGTAACCCGACTTCCCGCGCCGTATCCGTAACGGCGCTCCCGGGGAAGCGGATATACGCAAAGGAGTTTTATATGAGCAATCCCTCGAACCGCGCTTCGATGCGCGGGCAACTCACGCTGCGCGGCGTCGTCATCGGCGTCCTTGGCTGCGTGATCATCACGGCAAGCTCGGCCTACACTGCCCTCAAGATGGGCGCACTCCCCTGGCCGATCGTCTTCGCTGCCGTCATCTCGCTGTTCTTCCTTAAGCTCATGGGTGACGCTAGCCTCAACGAGGCAAACGTCACCCACACCATCATGTCCGCAGGCGCCATGGTCGCCGGCGGTCTGGCGTTTACCATCCCGGGCGCCTGGATGCTGGGCTATGCCGACCAGATCAGCTGGCTCGACATGTTTATCGTGGCACTCGCCGGCACTATCCTGGGCCTGCTGGCCACCGCGCTCATCCATCGTCACTTTATCGTGGACGCCGCGCTGGAGTTCCCCACCGGCAACGCCGCAGCTCAGACCCTGCGCGCCACCGAGGCCGGCGGCAAGACCGGCAAGCAGCTCTTTGGCTCCATGGCCATCGCAGGCATCTACAGCGTGCTTCGCGACGCCCTGGGCGTGGTGCCCAGCATGCTGTGCACGCTCAATATCCCCGGCGTGACCTTTGCCATCTACAACTCGCCCATGCTGCTCTCCGTCGGCTTCCTCGTGGGCTTCGCCCCGGTCGCCTTCTGGTTTGCCGGCGCCCTGCTGGGCAATTTTGGCATCATTGTCGGCGGCACTACTGCCGGTCTGTTTGACGTTATGACCGCACAGGGCATTGTTAAGTCCCTGGGTATGGGCCTCATGATGGGCTTTGGTGTCGCCGTCGTCCTCAAGGACATCCTGCCGCAGGTCGCCGGTATCGTCCGCGGCCTCGCCGCCGACAGCTCCACCGACACCGACGAGCAGTCGCTCATCTCGGGCTCCCTTAAGCTCGACGCCGGTATCATCGGCCTGGGCGCTGCCGCCATCGCCGTGATCATCGCCATCGTGCTCGACCTTGGCCCCGTTCCAGCCGTCATCGTCACGCTGTTCACCTTTGTCACCACCATCATGAGCGCGCAGAGCTGCGGCCAGACGGGCATCGACCCCATGGAGATCTTCGGCCTCATCGTCATGCTCATCGTGGCAGCCTTCGCACAGATCGCTCAGGTCAAACTGTTCTTTATCGCGGGCATCGTGGCCGTGGCGTGCGGCCTTGCGGGCGACGTCATGAACGACTTTAAAGCCGGCGCCGTGCTGGGCACCAACCCGCGTGCACAGTGGATCGGCCAGGCCATCGGCGGCATCGTGGGCGCCCTGGTCGCCGCAGCCGTCATGGTCGCGCTCGTCACCGCCTATGGCCCGGACGCCTTTGGCCCCGACAAGAGCTTTGTTGCCGCGCAGGCAAGCGTTGTCGCCACCATGGTCTCGGGCATCCCGAGCGTGCCGTGGTTCGTTGGCGGCTTTATCGCCGGCATCGTCATGTACTGGCTCGGCATTCCGGCCATGATGATCGGCCTGGGCGTGTACCTGCCGTTCTACATGTCACTCACGGCATTCCTGGGCTCCTGCGTCAAGCTCGCCTACGACAAGTGGTCCGCCCACCGCGACGCCACCGCTGGTCTTTCTGACGAGGAGAGGGCTGCCAAGGACGCCGCCTTCCAGGAACAGGGCCTGGTTGTCGCCAGCGGCCTGCTCGGCGGCGAGTCCATCGTCGGCGTTATCCTGGCGTTTGTCTCCGTCGGCCTGAGCCTGCTGGGGTAGGCCGAACAACAACGTGTCCGCGCAGAGCGCGGGGTCGGAGACCATCCGGCCCCGCGCTTTTTGTATCTGCCGAAACCCTCAGCAGCGCCCGCATGTGGCGTGTCTTTCTTTGCCTGCTCGCCTAAGTTTTATGTCAAGATGACCGCCCCGCCCGTCACGGTGTAGAGTACATGCTGCGAACGCACCCGCGTTCCTGCGGTAATACGAGGTGGACATGGAACTCGACAAACAACAGATCAAGCGACTACGCGAACGCCATCACCGGCGCCACGGCATCCGCCCCGCCCATAGCGAGGCCATGGAGAACGCCACCCGCTTCCTAAAGCAAGCGTTCAATATTCGCGAGGGTCGCGCGCCCTACCACGTGATTCGCAAGCGCTTTGTAAACGGGGCACGCCTGACCGGCTCTCACCTGTGCATCCTCATCATCGCCATGCTCATCGCAAGCATCGGCCTCGATATCGACTCGGACATCGCCATCGTGGGCGCCATGCTCATCTGCCCACTCATGGGCTCGGTCCTTGCCATGGCATACGGCATTGCCACGCTCGACCGCGAGATCACCGTCGAGGCCGTCGCGGGCCTGGCGCTGCAAATGGCCTTTTGCCTGGTAACGTCCACACTGTACTTTAAGCTCTCGCCCCTTGGCACCACCACGGCCGCCATTATCGACAACTCAACGCCCACCGTGTGGGACCTCGCTGTCGCGCTCGCCGGCGGCTTTGCGGGCGGCCTAGGCAACTCACGCGACCAGGAGCCCGCAACGCTCATCGCCGGCGTAGCCGTGGCGACCGCGCTCATGCCGCCCCTGTGCGCGGCGGGCTATGGCATCGCCATCGCGAGCGGGTCGCTGTTCCTCTCGGCCCTCTACGAGTTTGGCATCAACGTCGTCTTTATCGCGCTGGCGGCCGAAGCCGTATTGCTTCTTTTGCGTGTACCGCTCAAGCGTGACCTCAACGGCGACGGCATTGTGACCGCCGAGGAAAATGCCGAGGTCGACGAGCTGTCACGCAAAGTGCGCCGCCGCATCATCGTGGGCACGGTGATCTTTGCCATCCCCTGCATTATTATGACGGCGGGGTCTATTGGCTCGGCGCAGGCCGGCGTGCAAGACGGCTACGGCGTCACCGAAACCACGCGCGAACTTGCCGCGGTGCTGCCGAGTTTTAAAGATTACACCGTCGCTGTCGAGACCTCGGCTACCGAGGGCGACGAGGAGGGCGTCGTCGAGCGCGAGATTGTCGCCCATGTGACGACAAGCGAGGCGCTCGGGGAGCACGACCGTCGCGCTGCCCGCAAGCTCATCGACCTCAACGTACCCGAACTCGATCGCGTTGAGTTCGATGTGAAGTGATGCCGGCGCGGGATGAATGCTCGCACGGACGCAAGCTACGACAAGGCACAGACGCGATACGGACACGAGCAAATAGCGGGGTGCAGTTCACACCCGCACCCCGCTCGCTGTTTTATTGCCGTGAATCAACTGGCCGGATCGACATCGCCAGACTCCACCGTAAACGCCGGATCGGTGCTCACAAGATAAAATCGGGTCACCTTAGTATTTCTAATTAGGTAAATCTGCCCCTGATTGCGCCGGCGCGATATATACGCCACGTGGACCGTACCGAATTCTTCACCGTTTTCCTTCTTTAATATCAGGATGTTGGGGTCATCCGTACGCTTAAACTGCCCGTCTGTGCAGATTCCGTCTTGGTCGACCAGCTGCCATCGACAGTTGTCCTCCTCAAGAAAAGCCAGGGTTACCCGACTCGTTTTGTCATCCCGATAGAAACCATCAATGGCAAACCCTTCGGAAGCGCATTCCTGCATATAGGACGTTTCTCGGCTTATAGCAAACAGCCCTGTAGCGCCCAGGAGCACAGCCAGGCAGACCACTGCAAGGGTTATTGAGATAGTGCGGCGGCCCATGCTAGCCCAGCCGATAGTTGCTTAACGGAGCGTGAAACATACCTGGAACCTCCGATATCAGGGGGAACGTCGCCTATGGCCTGCCGGCAATCATATGTTTCCAACATCAAACCATATGGTTACAACTCGTTGGAGATAGGTTCCATGAACGGACGATAATTTGCGGCGAACGGCTACATATGTTCATTATCTCAGGGTTCTGGAGGCAATTTTTGGTGCCACCGAGACGTTGTTTTCGGAAGTATGCGGCAAATTCCGGAGCCCTCGAGCACACCCCGGTTTTTCACCAATAAAACCGCAGGTACAAAGCTTGGGCATATCCAGTGTGCTCGGCCTATTCAAATTTTGCCGCATACTTCCGAAATCCGAGTCCGCTGAAGGCGCCTGCAACGCTATTTACGCAACATATGTGCAATAAAAACGGGTGGCAGCCGGTACGGCTACCACCCGTTTGTCTCATATCCAGCACAAAGCAGGCCAGTTACTTCTTAATGCCGCGTCCCAGGCGCTCGGCGACCGATGCCACGGCCTCCTCGCTGGCCGGCCCGCAGCTCACACAGCCGTCATGAGCACGCATCTGGCCGGTGACCTCGTCCATCGCGAGCGGCGCCACCTTCTCGAGCTTAAAGCCCTTACCGGCGCGCATGTTCTCCTTGGCCACACTGATCATGAGCTTAATGCGGTTGAGCTGGTTGACCTCGGACGCGCCGGGGTCGTAGTCCACCGCGACGATGTTGCTCTCGGGGTGCTGACGGCGCAGCTCCTTGATCACGGCCTTACCCACCACATGGTTAGGCAGGCACGCGAAGGGCTGCGTGCAGATGATGTTGGGCGCGCCATGGTCAATCAGGTCGAGCATCTCGGCCGTGAGCAGCCAGCCCTCGCCCATGTTGTTGCACACCGAAAGCACCGTGCGGGCCTTGTCGGCCATGGTGCCGATGCGCTCGGGCGCCTCAAAGCGGCGGGACTTCTCGAGCAGCTCTTCCACCGGCGTGCGCATCCAGTCCACAAGCTTGATGAGCGCCTGCATACCAGCGCGCGTGGTAGCAGAGCTTCCCAACTCGTCCTTCTGCAGCTCGGCGTTGCTCATGGAGTACAGGAAGAAGTCGAGCAGACCCGGCACCACGGCCTCGCAGCCCTCGCGCTCGATCACGTCGACCACGTGGTTGTTGGCCGTAGGGTGGAACTTGACCAAGATCTCGCCAACTACGCCCACGCGCGGCTTGGTGCCCTCGCCCACGAGCGGCATGGTGTCGAACGCGCGGATGGCCTCGCGGCACAGCTTGGTGTAGTTGTGGCGGTTGAACTTAGGCGCCAGCTTGCGAGCACGCGCCATGTACTCCTCGTAGAGTGCGTTCGCCGCACCGGGCGTGGCCTCGTACGGACGGCAGCGGTAGAGCATCTGCATCATCACGTCGCCAAAGAGCACCGCGTAGACTGCCTGCTTAAGCAGCGCCGGCGTAATCTTAAAGCCGGGGTTGTCCTCGCCGAGCGCCACTGCCGAAAGCGAGATCACCGGAATCTCGGGGTGGCCGCTCTCGCGCAGGGCCTTGCGGATGAGCGCGATGTAGTTGGTGGCACGGCAGCCGCCGCCGGTCTGGCTGATGACCACGGCCGTCTTGGACAGGTCGTACCGGCCGCTCTCGATAGCCTCCATAATCTGGCCCGTTACCAAAATCGACGGGTAGCAGATGTCGTTGTTCACGTAGCGCAGGCCTGCCTCGACGGCGTCGTGATCGGTCGAGGGAAGCAGCTCCAGGTTGTAGCCGGCACCACGGAACACCTCTTTGACCAGGTCAAAGTGGATCGGTGCCATCTGCGGGCATAGGATGGTGTAGCCCTCCTCGCGCATCTGCTCGGTAAAGGGCACCTTGGGCCACGCGGTCGAGGCGCTCTCGCGTTGCGCCTCGAACGTGTACTTGCGGCTCGCAAACGCGGGAGCATCCGTGGAAGGCGCCACCGGCGCGGCATCGCCCTGCTCGTAAGCCTCGCCCGCGGCGGTTGCCTCGGCCAGACGTTCGGCCTCCTGGTCCTTGAGGGCAGCCATGAGCGAGCGGATGCGGATGCGCGCGGCGCCCAGGTTGGACACCTCGTCGATCTTGAGCACGGTGTAAATCTTGCCGCTGGCCTCAAGGATTTCCTGCACCTGATCGGTGGTCAGGGCGTCCAAGCCGCAGCCGAAGGAGTTGAGCTGAATCAGGTCCAGGTCGTTGCGCATCGTCACAAAACGGGCGACGGCGTACAGGCGGCTGTGGTACATCCACTGGTCGACCACGCGGATGGGGCGCTCGGGCTTTACCAGATGCGCGAGCGAATCCTCGGTAAAGACCGCAAAGCCAAAGCTCGAGATAAGCTCGGGCAGGGCGTGGTTGATCTCGGGGTCGTTATGGTAGGGACGACCGGCGAGCACGATGCCGTGACCGCCGTGGTCCTCGACCCACTTAAGAGCCTCCTCGCCCATGGTCTGGATGTCCTCGTGGAAACGCGCATCGGCCTCAAAGGCGGCGTTGACGGCGGCATCGACCTCGGAACGCGTGATCTTGGGCCCACGCACGCGACCGCGACCGGCTTGCGCATCGGCCACACGGTCGACGGCGAGCACCTGGTACAGACGGCGCTTGAGCTCGGTCTTGTCATGATAGGGCACAAACGGGTACAGGAACTCGATATTCTGCTCGCGAATCTCATCGATATTGAGCGCCAACGCCGTGGGGTAGCTCATGACGATGGGGCAGTTGTAGCAGTTACCGGCCGTCGGGTCCTCCTTGCGCTCCCAGCGCACGCACGGCATCCAGATAAAGTCGACATCGCGGTCGATGAGGTTCATAACGTGGCCGTGGCTCATCTTTGCCGGGTAGCACACGCTCTCGGACGGCATGGACTCGATGCCCGCCTGGTAGGTCTTTTTGCTCGACTGGTCGGACAGCTGCACGCTAAAGCCCAAGCGCGTAAAGAACGCGTGCCAGAAGGGGTAGTTCTCGTACATGTTGAGCGCGCGCGGGATGCCGACGGTGCCGCGCGGGGCCTCGTCGGGGCTCAGCACCTCGCGGTTAAAGAGCAGATCGTTCTTCTTTTTGAAGAGGTTGGGCGCCTCGGTCTTTTGCTTTTTGTGGCCGGCACCCTTCTCGCAGCGGTTACCGGTAATGAAGCGCCTGCCGCCGCCAAAGTCGTTGACGGTGAGCTGGCAGTTGTTGGAGCAGCGGCCGCAGCGGACATGCTTTTGCGTCACGGTGAGGTGCGCGATGTCCTCGGCCGAAAGGATGGTCGAGGTGCCGTCGGCGCCGGCGCGATCGCGGGCGAGCAGGGCCGCACCATAGGCGCCCATGCAGCCGGCGATGTCGGGACGCACGGCATGAACGCCGGTGAGCTGCTCAAACGCGCGCAACGTGGCGTCGGACATAAAGGTGCCGCCCTGAACGATCACCTGGCTGCCGATCTCCTTGGGGTCGCGCAGCTTAATGACCTTGAACAGGGCATTCTTGATGACGGAATAGGACAGGCCGGCCGCGATGTCGCCCACCGTGGCACCTTCCTTTTGCGCCTGCTTGACGCGCGAGTTCATAAAGACCGTGCAGCGACTGCCCAGGTCGACGGGGGCCTTGGCATGGATGGCGGCATCGGCAAACGCGCGCACGTCCATGTTCATAGACACGGCGAAGCTCTCGATAAAGCTGCCGCAGCCCGACGAGCAGGCCTCGTTGAGCATGATGTGCTCGATGACGCCGTCCTTAACGCGCAGACACTTCATGTCCTGGCCGCCGATGTCCAGGATGAACTCGACGCCGGGCAGGAATGCCTTGGCGCCACGCAGGTGCGCAACGGTCTCGATCTCGCCGGAGTCGGCCTTGAGGGCCTCGATGAGCAGCGCCTCGCCGTAGCCCGTGGTGGTCACGTGGCCGATGGTACAGCCGGCGGGGATGTGGTTGTAGAAATCGGCCATGATGACCTTGGCCGTGCCCAGGATGTCGCCGTTGTTGTTGCCGTACCAGGTGTGCAACAGCTGGCCGTCCTCGCCCACGAGCGCGGCCTTCATGGTGGTGGAGCCGGCGTCGATACCGATGAACACGCGGCCGGTGTAGCCGTCGAGCTTGCCCTTGGGGACGACCTCGGTGTCGTGGCGGGTTTTGAACTCGGCAAAATCCTCGTCGGTGGCAAAGAGCGGGTCCAGGCGCTCGACCTCGGCGCCCTGCGTATCACCCAGGGCATCGATGGCCTCGATGAGCTGCGGGAACGTGCTGAGCTTGTTGGACTCATGCGCCATGGCGGCGCCGCTCGCCACAAACAGGTGGGCGTTTTGGGGCACGATACGGTGCTCCTCGTCCAGGTTGAGCGTGAGGTAGAAGCGGTGGCGCAGCTCGGAGAGATACTGCAGCGGGCCGCCCAGGAAGGCGACGTTGCCGCGGATGGGACGGCCGCACGCCAGGCCCGAGATGGTCTGGGTCACGACAGCCTGGAAGATGGAAGCGGCGATGTCCTCGGGGCGGGCACCCTCGTTGAGCAGCGGCTGCACGTCGGTCTTGGCAAAGACGCCGCAGCGGCTGGCGATGGGATAGATGGTGGTGGCGTTGGCCGCGAGCTCGTTGAGGCCGCTGGCGTCGGTGTGGAGCAGGGTGGCCATCTGGTCGATGAAGGCGCCCGTACCGCCGGCGCAGGTGCCGTTCATGCGCTGCTCGATGCCGTTATCGAAGTAGATGATCTTGGCGTCCTCGCCGCCCAGCTCGATGGCGACATCGGTGGCCGGGATAAGGGTCTCGACGGCGCGCTTGCTGGCGATGACCTCCTGGACAAACTCCAGGTCGAGCCACTGGGACAGCAGCAAGCCGCCCGATCCGGTAATGGCGCAGGTCATCTGGGCCGTCGGCAGCACGGTCGCAGCGCCCTCGAACAGGTCGCGGGCGCAGGCGCGGACGTCGGTGTGATGGCGCTGGTACTTGGCGTACACGATCTGGTTGTCGTCGTTGAGCACGGCGAGCTTGACGGTGGTGGAGCCCACGTCGATGCCCAGGTGCAGGTTGCCACGAGCGTTCTCAGGGTTGAAGATCGCGCCTTCGGGGGCGTGGGCGGCGGCTGCGGGCTCGGCGGCGATGGCGGGCTCGCTAGCGATGGACGTCTCCCCTGCCGTGTTCTTGGCATCGGCAACTGCCTCGGCGACCTTCTCGGCAGCGGCAGTCGCGGCCTTCTGCGCGGCGTCCACCACGGCGGGCGCGGCCTCGCGTGCGGCAGCGACCATGCGGTCCTTAATGCCCTCGACGAGTTTGCTCATTGTCTCTCCTCTTAGTTGTTGGACTCGACGGTTGCGGCGGTGTCGACCGCGTCCTCGAGCTGCAGATTCAATAGCTTCATGCCGTATTCCGGCACGTTGATATCGATGGGTTGGCCATACAGGTCGCCGGGGCGCACAAAGGCGATAACCGTCATGATGCGCGCTATGGTCTCGGGCGATTCGGTGAGCCCACGCTCAAACCAGCGCTGAATCAGGCCGACCTCGGCACTCACGACGTAGGTGACGTAGTAGTCAAAGAACGTGCCTAGCGCCAGGCCCAAAATGCCCGTCTGCGCACGCGGCGCCACGGCCTCACGTGCGGTGTCGATAATCCTTTTAATGAAGGCCTGGTCGCCGCCCGGACCCAGCAGCGCACCGATTAAGTCGCGGTTGGCCGCAAGATAACGCAGCAGCTCAACCGAACCGGGCGCCGGCTCGAGCTCGTCAATGTTACGGTAAAGATCGGGCAGCCGAGCTGCGGTGATGAGCTCAATGCGCTCACGGATCTCGGCCAGCAAGCCGTCCTCGATTTGATTGATAAAGTCAGGGATATCGCGGTAGTGCGAATAGAACGTACGACGCGTAAGACCGGCGCGCTCGGTGAGCGACGCGACATTAATGCGCGAAAGGTCGCCGCTTTCGGCAAGCTCGCTAGCAAGTGCCTGGCGAAGAGCACGCTGTGAGCGAAGGGACCGGCGATCACATTTCTCGAGCTGGGACAAGCGTCCTCCTTGTTACTCAGCCTGTGCGCTATTGCACAGTGCGAGTATTATTGCACACCGTGTGCATCAACACGTAAAGGCAATATTTGGGATGTGACAGAGGGATTATCCCTTTGTCGCATCCAGTGACCGCCTAGGTTGTGCCAGTTGTGCCTGGCTTTTGGAGCGGTATTACCGATTGTTCAAAATGGCATTCGTGGGTAGAATAGTGTCGACGGCAGCCCAAGTTGTGGTTAGCTGGGCAGCGCCGTTGCTTGGTTTAAGGGGTCAACGCCTTAGCGGCGGCGACCCCTTTTACGTTGCTTCGAACGTTGCTTAAGTGCCTCGGAAAGTCCGATGAGCGTCGTGAGGAGCGAGACCAAGGCGGTCAGGAGCCTCACAAAATCAATCAAATCGGTCATGGGCATCACCTCCCATCAGATGGAGGGCGCTGCCCGGCACATGGAACTGCCGTCAACGATACCGATTCTATCAAAGCGCAGTTAGATATGCGAATATTTGTTCGCATTTCAGAAGATCGGAGCTCGGGTATGGCGAAGGAGCAGTTCCTTTGCCATACCCGAGCTTGTCGCCGAACTGCCAACTACATTTTTCGAGTTATTCGGCCACGCTACTGGTTTTGTATAAATGCACCGCCGGGATTATCTGAGGGTTTTTGTCCTTATTTGAGCGTATACATGCCCATTGGCGCACTTACGTCACCGAATCAAACACTATTAGAGGCATGAATGTTCCCGAGAGGGCGTCTTTAGCCATTTAACGACCTCCGATAGGCCGAATAACTCGAAATTTGTTGGTGGCGAAAGCGTAACAGTCCTATACGCCAAAAGCCGGTATCTCCCATGTGACAAAGGGAGTGTCCCTTTGTCACATTATTCGATGACGGTGCGGGAGTTTTGCTCGCGCATGGTGGCGAGCATGTGTTTGGGGACGGCATGGACCATGCAGCTGCCGATGGTCGCGCTCGCGACGGCCTTAGCCGCATCGCTTGCGTTTTTGGTCGCGTAGCTGTGGCGGAAACGCTTGAGCATGGCAATGTCGTTGCCGCCGTCGCCATAGACCGCGACCTCGTCCTCGGCAATACCGTAGTAGCCCGCCAGCCAGGCCACGCTCTCGCCCTTGTTGCACGCCACGTCCGTGATCTCGAACATCACCGGATCGAACGGCGCGTTAACCACGCGGTCCGAACGCGCGGCAAGATAAGCCTTAAGGTCGCGCTCCAGCTCGGGCGAGATCACGCGGCAGTTGATCTTGCACACATCGTGGCGCAGGATGTCACCGATCGACTGGTCGAAATACTGTTCCTCGTGATAGCCGCCACGCGCACGCATGCCGCGCATCACAATACGCTTGATGGGACCGTCCTTTTTAAAGCCCGCCTGATGCATCTCGAACGAACCGCTCGAGTACATGCCATCGGGCGTGGAGCAATCAAAGCAAATGTCCGGAAACGCCTTGAGCAGCTCTTCAGTGATCTGTGGGTCGATGGTCCAGGTTTTGAGCACCTCGCCATGACTGTCGCGCACGATGGAGCCGTTAGAGCAGCAGGCGTCAAGCGCCAGGCCCGTAAAGCCATGCTCGCCGATCGGCAACGTCGAGCGTCCAGTCGCGGGAACCACGTGCAGGCCAGCCTCAGTCAGCTCGCGAATGGCGCGGCGGATGGCCCCATCCGCCTCGTGCAGGGCGTTCAGCAGCGTTCCGTCTAAGTCACTCGCGAACATCTTGATCATGGACATGCCTCTCCTTCGTCTGCCCGATATTGTAGACGAAGGAGAGGCATGTCCAAACAATGCCGTCCCGGCGCGGCGTACCGCCGCCTTCACAAATTCACGGTGCCCCAGCGCGTTAAGACAATCGCCGCAATCGATTTTTCAGCCGATAAAACAGAGCCGTCGTCAATGTCAGCACCGCCAACATGGCTGCGAATACAATCGCCGGTGTCCATCGATCATATGCAACCCCGTACGTCAATTGGCCGATAGGCGTTGCGCAGGAAAGGACCATGTAAACGACCGAAAGCACTTTTCCGCAGAGCTCAGTCGGCGCTGCCCGCTGAACAAACGCGATGATTTCAACCGACGCAATGGCTGCCCACACCATGACCCATGCCGAACCAACTGCAAACACGACGAACGCACATGCATCAGTGCCGCACAGTAGCGCGACATTAATCGGCGCGACTCCAAAACAAATCATCGCAACATATCGACATATGCCATTGAAAGAAAACCGATGCGGCCAAATGCCGACCAAGCCGCTGCCGACGAGGCCACCCAGGCCCATAGCTGCCTCAACTATCCCAACGCAGGACGATTGCATGCCGAGATGCTTTGTAACAATAATGGGAGCGCCAATCGTTAGCCCAACCAACGCAAAGTTCAAAACAGCCGCAAGCAAAATCACAGCGACCAATGATGCATTTTGCAACAGGTACCGAATCGACTCCCGAAAATCGTTTCGGCATGTCGTACGAGTCGCGCCGTCTCCCATCGTTTCAGATGAGGCATTTTGCTTGTGTGCACCCCCAAACAGCAGGGCTGAAATCGCAAACGCTACCGACGCGATTGTGCAAAGAGCATCGATGCCAAAGCACCCATAGACTGCCGTCCCGACCACAGGACCCAAGATATTGCTCACCATGGTCACCTGCGAAACCAATGCAGTGGCCCGCTCAACCTTCTTTTCACCCGCCATGCGCACCGTCTCAATTTGGAGTATTGGCTTTAGCAGCGATTGAGCGCCATATTGAACACAGAGTATCGCTACTACGACGACCGCAAGAGGCAATGAGTGCTTCATGGGGATAGACAGCAGTGATGCAGTCATCAGAGCAATGCCGAGGGCCACGAGGGCCTCGCGATGTCTTCCCCTATCCGCCAAGATTCCGCCAATCGGAGTTGCGAGTACGCCGGGTATGAACGCTATCGCCACGGCGGCGCCATATAACGTTGACGATCCGCTGCAATCGAACAAGTAAAGCGGATACGCAAAGCACAGCGCCGACAGCATCGAATACGTGCACAGCTGCGCAACCAGAAGTTCCGCGAGCCTGATTGACCGCACTGTTTTTGATTTCAACGAGACGCCGACGTCTCTCAGCCCAGCCATAAGCCCACCCCCTATACATACCACTAGTATGTATTTAATGACTTGAAAAGGGCAGCCGTGGCTACCCTCACAAATCAATTACATACCGTTGGTATCTATATTACCACCCGGCGCAGTCCCATACGTCCCAAATCTGCGCCGTTGTCTGGAGCACTTCCTCGCCCAAATCGAGTCCCACCGCAGAGGCCATCTGCGCCAAACATTGAGCGCGAGCGAGCATTCGATCCTTGGGTTCAAGCGGACGAAACAGTGGCAGCAACCAGAGATTCGCCAGCAACGATACGGCCTCTGCCGCTTCGCGCGGGCATTCGCACGCAATGGATCCGTCGGCGATGCCCTCCTCGATCACTGGCAAGAGACAGCCATCGGCCGACTCGTCAAATGAGCCCTGGTACTGCATCGCCAGTAGGCGCGAGCTTTTTACCGGATCTGCTGCAGGACGCATACGTGCCCATAGCTCAATTTGTGGAACAACGGACTCGGGAGCGTACAGTCGCTTGAGCTTTTGGGCTCCGGTCATATTACCGACGCCAAGCATCGAGCGGCGGCGCTCAACAATCGGAGTCATCGCCCGATCAAACGCGGCGTTGAAAATCTCTTCTTTGCTCTTGAAGTGATGATAGACAGCGCCCTTGGTCATACCATCGAGACGGTCAACGATATCTTGAATGCTCGTCCCCTCATAACCCTGTGCGCAGAATAGCTCCAGTGCCGCGTCGAGAATCTTCGCGACCGTCTCCTCGGGATATTTATTGCGACCCATAATCCGCCCATCCGCAACGCAAGCCTTGTGCCTCATTGCAGCATTTTAACGTTGCGGATGGCAGACGGTCGATTCTACACCGCGGCGGGGCCGTGTTCGCCGGTACGGATGCGGATAACATCCTCGACCGGCTCGACCCAAATCTTGCCGTCTCCAACGGCACCGGTGCGGGCGGCGTTGCAGATGATGTCGACAATGCCATCGACATGTTCATCAGCGCAGATAAGGGTGAACTGCACCTTAGGGATCGTGTTGACAAGCAACTCGTTGCCGCGCACGTATTCCTTCCAGCCATGCTGTGCGCCGCAGCCCTGCACCTGGTTGATAGTCATGCCGCGAACATCAGCAGCAAACAGCGCATCTTTGAGAACCTCAAGCTTCTCCTGGCGCACGATAGCCGTAATTTTCTTCATAGTGAATTCCTCTCTTCAATAAAAGAAATGAATTGTCCTTCACATGGCACGGGTTTTCCAGGTGCCGCAAACCAACCTCAGAGATCAATAAGTTCAACTGACTGGTCTTAGCAGGTTTCCCAAGTGCCGCAGATTGCCGTGAAAGAGGAGCGAAGCGTACTTAAGTACGTGAGCGACGATTGAACGGCAAGGTGCGGTGCTTGGGGAAGCTGCTAATCGAGTCCGGAGAAAGAAGGATAGGCGCTCTCGCCGTGCTGGCTGGCATCCAAGCCCAGTGCCTCGTCGGCCTCGTCCACGCGCAGGCTGCCGTGGAACAGCGCCTTGACCACCGCGGCGATCACCAAGTCGAGCACCAACACAATGGCGACCGTCACCACAATGCCCAAAATCTGCGAGATGAGCAGCGACACGTCGCCCGTGTAGAACAGGCCGCCCTTATCGGTCCACGAAAGCTCCGGCACGCAGAACAGACCCGTGAGCACGCCGCCCAAGATGCCACCGATACCGTGGCAACCGAACGCGTCGAGCGCATCGTCGTAGCCAAACTTGGTCTTAAGATGGCTGATAGCCAGGTAGCAGACAGGCGATACGATCAAGCCCATGACCAGCGCCGCCCACGGCTCGACAAAGCCTGCGCCGGGCGTAACCACCACCAGGCCCGCAACCAGACCGGTGCTGGCACCCACCAGCGTGGGGCGACCGGTGTGCACGCGCTCGACGGCAAGCCACGAGACCATGCCCGCCGCGCTGGCCGTCACGGTGTTGAGGATGGCGAGCGCCGCCACGGCGTCGGCCTTAAACTCGCTGCCGCCGTTAAAGCCAAACCAGCCAAACCAAAGCAGGCCGGCGCCCAGCGCCACAAACGGCACGTTATGCGGACGATAGCTCACCATGCCAAAGCCGCGACGACGGCCGAGCATTAAGCAGAGGATCAGGCCGGTAAGACCAGACGAAATGTGCACCACGTCGCCGCCAGCAAAGTCGAGTGCGCCGATGATGTCGCCGATAAAGGAGCCATCGCCGCCCCAAACCATGTGGGCGAGCGGCGCATAGACCACGAGTAGCCAAATGCCCAGGAAGGCCGTCATGGCACCGAACTTAACGCGACCGGCCAGGCTGCCCGTGACGATAGCGGCCGTGATCATGGCAAACGCCATCTGGAAGGCGATGTTGATGATCTGAGGGTAGACGGCACCGTCCGCGGCATTGCCCTCGGCCGCCTGCAGCACCTGGTGGAGCACCGGCAGGCACAGCAGCTGGTCAAGGCCTCCAATAAACGGACTGGAGCCGTCGCCGCCGTAGGCCAGCGACCAGCCAGCAACAATCCACAGCACACCAACCAGGCCAATGGCGCCAAAGCACATAAGCATGGTGTTGATGACATTTTTGCGCCTGGACAGGCCGCCATAGAAAAACGCCAGGCCCGGTGTCATTAAAAACACGAGCATGGTGCAGATGAGCATAAACGTTGTCGATCCCGTATCGTACATTCGCTCCCCCTTGGTCGCATGGACGTTGTCGGCGCCCATAATGCGGCCGAGGGGCAACTGGTGTAGACCAGATACGGCGTTGTTAAACGCTGCGTTGTCGAATGGAAACGGTGCCGCAATCTTGGAAACGGCGCGGCAACGGGCGCGAAACGAACGGGAAACGGGCGAACGAGAAGGGCGCGCTTGGCCCCGTCCCGGCTAGCGCCGGAACAGCTCGCGGGCTCGGTCGCGGAGGTCGGTAGCTCGGATGACGCCCTCGTAGCGATTGATGTGCAGACGCGGGAAGGCGTTAAAGAAGCGTAGGTCGCGGCGGCTGAGCGACACGCTCGGCACCGGACGGCTCATGCGCTTGCCGGCAAGGCGACGACTGAGCGACGGACGCGGCATGCTCGGCGCGGCATCGGCCACGCGGCGGGCAGCGAGCGCCAGGCCGCGAGCACCATCCGAGATAAATGTCGGCATCGAAGCCTTCTCGCGCAGGGCATCGAGCGCCGCGTCGCCCAGCTCGGCCAGCCACGCGTTAACGGCGCGACCGCGGATATGCGTCTGCGCCACCGAATCGATCGCCGAATCGGGAATACGTTCGAGCATAGAGTTGGAGGCATCGGCAAGCGACTCATTGATGCGGTCGGCAAGGTCGGCACGCACACGCTCCAGCTGATCGGACAGACGCCGCCAGCTCGCCAACGAGCACGCCGCGTCGACCATCATCGCGACCGCAACGATAAAGGCGGCCAAGCGCACGATTAGCACCGGCAGATGGCCAAGCAGCCCCAGCAATGCCGGCTCCACTAAACGGCAAATACACAACGCACCCAAGCCAAACGCGCAGGCCCAGTACAGGCAGATGCGTCCGTGCAGGTTAAACGGCAGATGCGAGTAATCCCAAAACCGGGCACCCGTCGTTTTTTCCAACAGCACGCCCACGCTATATTCGATCACGCTGCATACAAGCGCCGCGGCGACAAACTGGCTCGAGGCATCCGGAATCCCGCGCAGCAAAAGCCAGCAGGCTATGCCGCCCACACCATAGATAGGACAACACGGCCCCAGCAAAAATCCGCTGTTGGCAAATCGCCCGTGATTGAGCATGGCGCAGACTGTCGATTCCCATACCCAGCCGCAAAAACCGTAGAAGGCAAACGAGAGCACCAGCGCCGAGAGCGGACAGGCGACAAGCGTCGCGCCGTCAAATGCCATGTCGATCGCGGTCCCCACCGTCTACCCTCTCCTCTTCTCGCTCGATTCGCCACTCACGCCATCGTCCGCCTCGCCCTTGCGCCGCAGACGACCGGCGACCGTCTCGCGCAGCGCGCACCACTTATCGGCCAGGCATACAATCCATGCCTCACGACACGTCGGCGGCACCGGCACCAGCGGAAACATATGCCGCACGATGATATTCCGCTCGCGCGGCGTCAGCTCAAAATCTTCCTCGGCACGCGCCAGGGCAAAAAATGGATGCCGAAATCCGTGCAGTCGATGGCTTGGGTCGGGATCGTGCCAGTCATAGAGAAAGTAATCGTGCAGCAGGGCTCCGCGCAGCAACGAGGCGCGATCGACCGAGACACCGACGCGGCCCAGGTGCTCGGCAAAGGACAGACTTGCCCGCGCCACCGAGGTCACATGCGCATACACCGTCACATCGCCATGCTGGATAAACTCGCGCGTCAGGTCCAGACGGCCCGCCTGTGCCAGTTGACGGGCAGCATGGTCTACTTCGCACGCGATTTTCTCGGCGCGAACGACATCGGACATGCTGCCTCCTTCCAGCGACTCACGGCGACAAGCCACGGCCTGTGCACAATCGATAAAAACATCATGGAACACATTAGTATGGCATCGGACAAAACGTTTTGCCCCACCAGTTGGCGAATTACCGCGCCGCCGTCACATATCAAACGCCAAAATGTGCGAGACTGTCTTGTGCAATTGTGCCGGCCGAGGGAGCGCCGGCGCTCGATTCGCATGGAGTAACCCACAACGATGCTGCTTACGCAAACGACAACGCCCGAGGACGTCAAGGCTCTTAATCGCGCCGAGCTCCCGCAGCTCTGCGGCGAGATTCGCCACGCCATCCTCGAAAGCTCCGCCGCCGTCGGCGGGCACGTTGCCCCCAACTTGGGCGTCGTTGAGCTTACGGTTGCGCTTCATCGCGTATTTAACTCCCCCATCGACAAGATTGTCTTTGACGTTTCGCACCAGACCTACGCCCACAAGGCGCTGACCGGGCGCGCGTACACTTATATCGATCCGGAGCGTTATGGTGAGGCTTCTGGCTTTGCCAATCCCGACGAGTCCGAGCACGACCTGTTCGCCATGGGCCATACCTCCACGTCGGTGAGCCTGGGCTGCGGCCTGGCGCACGCTCGTGACCTGGCGGGCGATACGTACAACGTCATCACCATCATTGGCGACGGCTCGCTTTCGGGCGGCCTGGCGTTTGAAGGCTTTAACAATGCCGCCGAACTCGATAGCAACCTGATCATCATCGTCAACGATAACGACCAGTCCATTGCCGAGAACCACGGTGGCTTGTATCGCAATCTGGCCGAGCTGCGCGCCAGCAACGGCACCTGTGAGCGCAACGTTTTCCGCGCGATGGGGCTCGACTACCGCTATCTGGACGCCGGCAACGATGTGTTGGCCCTGGTCGACACGCTGCAGGGACTGTGCAATATCGATCATCCCATCGTGCTGCACGTCTCCACCGCCAAGGGCAAGGGCTTTGAGCCAGCCCAGAGTGACCCCGAGCGCTGGCATCACGTGGGTCCGTTTGACATGGCGACTGGGCGCAAGCTCTGCCCGGGCCATCCGAGCGAGCCTGCGCCGCGCACCTATGCCGACATTACGGGCGAGGCGCTCAGCGCCGCCATCGAGCGCGATCCGCAAGTCGTGGGCATCACGGCCGCCACGCCCTACATCATGGGCTTTACACCCGAGCTTCGCGCCGCCGCCGACAAACAGTTCGTCGATGTGGGCATTGCCGAGGAGCACGCCGTGACCTTTGCCACCGCGCTTGCGCGCTCGGGTGCCAAGCCAGTCTTTGGTGTGTACGGCACGTTTTTGCAGCGCGCCTACGACGAGCTGTGGCACGACCTGTGCCTCAACGATGTCCCCGCAACCATCCTGGTGTTTGGCGCATCGATCTTTGGCACCACATCCGAGACGCATCTTTCGTTCTTTGATATTTCTATGCTGGGCGCTCTCCCCAATATGCGTTACCTGGCGCCTTCCTGCATGGAGGAATACCTATCCATGCTGAGCTGGTCGCTCGACCACCGCGAGCATCCCGTGGCAATCCGCGCACCGGGCATCGGCTTGGTAAGCCGCCCCGATCTTGCGCCTGCCGAGGACGCCGATTACGGCGCCGTTCGTTACAACGTGGTGTGCCAGGGTCGCGACGTGGCCGTGCTCGCGCTTGGCGATTTCTTTGAGCTGGGCGAGCGCGTGGCAAACCGTCTGACTGCCGAGTACGGCATCGAGGCCACGCTCGTCAACCCGCGCTATGCAACCGAGCTCGACCGCGAGTTCCTCGACAGCCTTGCCGCCAAGCATCGCGTTGTCGTCACCCTCGAAGACGGCATCTTGGACGGCGGCTGGGGCGAGCGCGTCGCGTGCTACTTGGCCTGCACGCCCGTGCGCACGCGCACCTTTGGCATCGCCAAGGGCTTCCCCGACCGCTACGACCCCAACGAGTTGCTCGCTCAGAACGGCATGACGGCCGAGAACATGGCCGCCGAAGCCGTTAGGCTACTTAACGAGTAAAAAACCTCCGCAAGGGAAGCACCCCTGCGGAGGTTTTTATTTTCGCGGCGCGATTATCTCAATCTGTAACATCTAGGGCCCGAATTCCCGTCTAACTGTTACAGATCTAGACAAACCATCTTTGCCCCTGACCTTTGTCTCGATCTGTAACAGAAAGGGAGCTTTTGTCCGTCTAACTGTTACAGATCGAGACATTCGAATTCCCCTGAAGAGAAAATCTCAATCTGTAACAGTTACTCGGCAAAAATGACTGCAGATGTTACAGATCGAGACAAAACAGCAAGGCATGCCGCTGCATCGGCCAGAACCGCCACAAAGGTGCCTGTCCCTTTTTGGTAGGTAGAATAACCTATAAGACAAGTATGTTTCTGAGTTATTTCGTGTTGACCCATTTGAGTGGGATAGGGTATAACTCTACTCAACCGCTAGGGATTTTATTGAGAAAGGTGTTCTACCATGAGCAAGAACCTCTCCCAGCAGGTCGTTCTCGACCGCCGCGGCTTCGTCGCCGCCACCTTCGCAACCGTCGCCGGCCTTGGTCTTGCCGGCTGCTCCGACACCAGCACCGAGGCCGACAAGGGTTCCGCCGGTTCCTCCAAGAGCTCCGAGGATACCGAGGTTTCCGCCACGCTCGACGCCAAGGCATTCGACAAGCTCGTCAACGACGGCCCCAAGGCCGATGACGACGCCATCGCCGCCAGCACCTGGGCTACGGCCGTCAAGGATGCCGGCGTCTTTACGATTGGTGGCGTCCAGACCTCCACGCTCTTCTCCCTCATCAACGAGAAGGACGGTCAGACCCGCGGCTTCGACGCCGGTATCGCACAGCTCCTGTCCAACTACATTCTGGGCGAGAACAAGGTCGAGATCACCCAGGTGACCTCGGACACGCGCGAGTCCGTCCTGCAGAACGGCCAGGTCGACGCTGTCTTTGCCACCTACACCATCACTGACGAGCGCAAGAAGCTCGTCTCCTTTGCCGGTCCCTACTACTACACCCAGCAGGCTATCCTGGTGCTCGCCGACAACGACGACATCAAGAGCGTCGACGACCTGGCCGACAAGAACGTCGCCGTCCAGTCCGGCTCCAACGGCCCTGCCATCCTGGAGGAGCTCGCTCCCAAGGCCAGCCAGCAGGAGTTCAAGACCGACGAGGAGGCCCGCCAGGCACTCAAGCAGGGTCGCGTTGACGCCTACGTCATCGACAACAACATGCAGCAGAGCGCCCTGGTCCGCGAGCCCGGTAAGTATAAGATCGCCGGCAAGCCCTTCGGCAGCAAGGAGCCCTATGGCATCGGCCTGCCGCTCGATTCCGACGGCGTCGCCTTTGTCAACGACTTCCTTAAGAAGATTGAGGATGACGACACCTGGACCGAGCTGTGGCAGATCTGCATTGGCGACCGTACGGGCGACACCAATGTTCCCGAGCTGCCCGAGATCGGCGCCTAGGCAGCGAGCCTAGTAACGGCCGCTACGAAACCATACGGAAACGCACGATGCGCTTTATTGCGCTAAACTGTTTCCTCACTGAGTTGTCGGGGCTTCCGTACACACGGGAGCCCCTTTCCTTACCGGCGGGAGGTCCGCATGAGTCTCTCCGAGCTCTGGTCGCTCTATGGCCAGAACTATATCGACGCGCTGCTAGCAACCTGGGGCATGACGCTTGAGTCGTTTGCCATCGCCATGGTGCTGGCCGTCGCCGTCACCGTGATGCGCGTGTCGCCGCTCAAGCCGCTGCGCGTCTTTGGCGACCTGTATGTCCAGGTCTTCCGTAACATCCCCGGCATCGCGCTGCTCATTATCGTCGTCTATGCGCTGCCCCCGCTCAAGGTCGTCCTGCCCTACCGCACCTGCGTCATCGTCGCCACGGTGTTGCTGGGCTCGGCCTTTGGCTCCGAGAACTTTATGAGCGGCATCAACACCGTCGGCGTCGGTCAGGTAGAAGCCGCCCGTTCGCTCGGCATGAGCTTCAACCGTATCCTCGCCAAGATCGTGATTCCGCAGGCGCTGCGCTCGAGCGTGCTGCCCATGACCAACCTCTTTATCGCCGTCATGCTCACCACCGCGCTCGGCAGTCAGGTACCGCTTAAACCGCAGGAGCTCACCGGCGTGGTGAGCTACATCAACACGCGCTCGCTCGGCGGCGTCGCCGCGTTCTTTATCTCGGCGCTTGGCTACCTGGGCACGGCCTTTGTGGTGAGCCACATTGGCAACTACATCGATAAGAAGGTGAGGATCCTCCGATGAGTAAACATTCCTCCCCTGCACTTACCATGCGCGATGCGCTCTACGAGGCTCCCGGCCCCAAGATGCGCGCCAAGATTCGCGTCGGCACCGCCATCTCACTTGTTGCCGTGGCCGCGCTCATCGCTCTGGTACTGCAGCGCTTTTACGTGACCGGCCAGCTTTCGGTCCATTACTGGTACTTCTTTACGCACCTCACCACCTGGAAGTTCCTGCTTGCCGGTTTTGAGGGCACCGTTAAAGTCGCACTCACCGCCGGCGTCATTGCGCTGGTACTGGGCTTAGCCCTTATGCTCGGCCGCACCAGCGACATTAAGCCGCTGCAGCTGGTCTGCCGCGTGCTCACCGATTTCTTCCGTGGCGTGCCGAGCCTTCTGTTCATCTACTTCTTCTTTTTGGTGCTGCCCCAGTACAAGATCGCACTGCCGTCGTTTTGGATGCTCACGCTTCCCGTCGCGCTCGCTGCGGCCGGCGTACTGGCCGAGATCTTCCGTGCCGGCGTCAATGCCGTGCCGCGCGGCCAGGTCGAGGCCGCCCAGGCGCTCGGTCTCGCCAAAGCTAAAATCACCTTTAAAATCGTGCTGCCGCAGGCGATTCGCTTTATCATTCCGTCGTTGATTTCGCAGCTCGTGGTCGTCGTCAAAGACACCACCGTCGCCTACGTGGTGAGCTACCCCGACCTCATGCAAAACGCCCGCGTACTCATTACCAACTACGACGCCCTCGTGTCGGTCTATCTGGTGATCGCGGTCATCTACATCCTCATCAACGTTGCAATCAACAAGGCCGCCGTCTACGTCTCGCACAAGACCGGCGCGACCATCATTCGCTAACGATTTACCATTTCGAGTCATAAGGAGCCGAGCACCATGGCACAGAGCACTTCTTCCACCGGCAATCAGCCGCTGATTGAGCTCAAGCACGTCGATAAGCACTATGGCGATCTGCACGTCCTCAACGACATTAATCTCTCGGTCGATCGCGGCGAGGTTGTCGTCGTGATCGGCCCCTCGGGCTCGGGCAAATCGACCATGTGCCGCACCATCAACCGCTTGGAGACCATCGACTCGGGCGAGATTCTCATCGAGGGCGAGCCCCTGCCGCAGGAAGGCAAGGATCTTGCCCGCATGCGTGCCGAGCTGGGCATGGTGTTTCAGCAGTTCAACCTGTTCGCGCATATGACCGTGTTGCAGAACGTCATGCTGGGACCGGTCGATGTGCTGGGCGTCTCCAAGGACGAGGCCCGCGAGCGCGCCATGGATCTGTTGAGCCGCGTGGGCGTTGCCGAGCAGGCCGACAAGGTGCCCGCACAGCTCTCGGGCGGCCAACAGCAGCGCGTAGCCATCGCCCGCTCGCTTGCCATGCAGCCCAAGGCCATGCTCTTTGACGAGCCCACAAGCGCCCTTGACCCCGAGATGATTAACGAGGTGCTCGAGGTCATGGTCCGCCTGGCCCAGCAGGGCATGACGATGATCGTGATTACGCACGAGATGAACTTTGCCCGCCGCGTGGCCGACCGCGTCGTGTTTATGGCCGACGGCCAGATCGTAGAGACCGGCACGCCCGACGAGTTCTTCGACCATCCCCAGACCAAGCGCGCCCAAGACTTCCTCAACTCCATCAAGGGCCACTAACCCAATTGCCACGCGGGACACATTCATCTGCAGCGTTTGCCCCGCGCCGCCCTGCGCCATGTCCACCCGGATTCGAAAGCCACGCCCATGATCGGAACTCGCACTTCATCGTCATACACCCCGCACGTCGACGTCGATCCCGCCGACCGCCCGCTCATCCTCGTCGCGCCGCGCTGGGAAGAGGCGAAGCCGTTTTTAAGCGAGACGCTCTCCCCTAACGAGGAAATCGCAAGTGTCTTTGTCGATGCCATCCTTGCCGCCGGCGGCCTGCCGCTGCAGATGTCCATCACCGAGGACATTGAGGTCATCCGTCATTACGTCGATATCGCCGACGGCATCGCCATTCCCGGCGGCCCCGATGTCAATCCCAAACGTTGGGGCGATGATCGACCCTACGACCCCACCCTCTGTTGCGAGATCCGCGATAGCTTTGAGTTTAAGCTGGTCGGCGAGGTGCTCCGCGCCAAAAAGCCGCTCTTTACCACCTGCCGCGGCACGCAGTTGCTCAATGTCGCCACTGGCGGCACCCTGTGCATGGACGTGCCGAGCCTGGGCGCTCGCGAGGGCCGCACGCAGTGGCGCCATACCCACGTGCTCAACGACCCCGTGCATCCCGTCGAGGTCGTGCCGGGCTCGCTGCTGGAGCGCGCGCTTGGCGGGCACAGGCTGATCCAGACCAACTCGGCACATCACTGTTGCGTCGACCGTCTGGGTAAGAGCACGCGCTTGGTCGCCAAGGCAACTGACGGCGTTCCCGAGTGCATCGAGGTCGAAGGCCAGCCATTCTGCTTGGGCGTGCAATGGCACCCCGAATACACCTGGCAGACGCTCGAGACCGACTTTAACCTGTGGAAGTCGTTTGTCGAAGCAGCGGCCAAGGTAAAGCAGGCCCGTTAGTTCACGGACGGCACAACAGATGAGGGCGCCCCGCCGGCCACATGGTCCGACGGGGCGCCCTTTTGCCTGTACGTGGCCGGCACACACCAAAGCTCGGAAGCTCTTATTCAGCCGCCTCGCGTAAGGCCGACATCGTGGCCGCATATTGCTGCTGCAGCGCATGCATTCCCGCGCGAGCGCCGTCAACGGCATCGGCGCCGCGCAGTGCCTCGGTCACCACGACCGCTGGCTCGTACAGATTATCGAATCCCAGGTTCTGGCTCACGCCTTTGAGCGTATGCGCTGCCATAAACGCTGCCCTGGCGTCTCCTGCCGCCATGGCAGCCTCCAGCTTGTCCATGCTCTCGTCATCCAAAAACTTGAGGGCAAAGCGGGCAAGCATTTCCCCGCCCATCAGCCGAGCGCACGCGTCGTCATAATTAGCGCCGATCTTCTCATACGCCTCACGCATGGAAATCATGGATTAAAAACTCCTTTGGTCAAACTAAATCGTGGGAAACGCGACGACGTCGGCGGGGCGTGCCAACGTCTCGGCAATTTGGTCTTGCACCTCGAGCAGGCAATCGAGCAGCAGCGGGTTAAAGGTGCCGCACTTACCGTCCAGGATCATCTGGATCGCCTCCTCGTGCGGGATAGCGTCCTTGTACACGCGCACGCTCGTCAGTGCATCGTACACGTCAGCCACCGAAACCACCTGCGCGGCGATGGGAATTTCGCCGCCCTTAAGGCCATCGGGATAACCCTTGCCGTCCCAGCGCTCGTGATGCCAACGCGCAATCTGGTACGCATATTCCATAAGCGCATTGCCGGCGTGATGGCTGCCCAGCTCGAGCAGCATGTTGGCGCCAATCGTGGTATGCGTCTTCATAATCTCGAATTCCTCGGGCGTGAGGCGCCCGGGCTTGTTGAGGATCGCATCGTCAATCGACATCTTGCCGATATCGTGCAGCGCCGAAGCCAGGGCGATCGTGGAGCGTTCCTCATTGTCGAGGGAGATCGTGCCGCTACGCTGGACCAGATAGCCAAGCAGCAGCTCGGTCAGCTTTTCGATGTTCGTAACGTGCCTACCGCTCTCGCCGTTGCGAAGCTCCATGACGCCGGCCATGATGTCGATGAGCATGCGACTGTTCTTGACGCGCTCGTTGTACTGTTGGGACAGCAGGTTCGTCAGGCGGCGCTGTTTGGCGTACAGGCGGATGGTGTTGCTTACGCGGCGGCGCACGACACGGGAGTCAAACGGGCGGTTGATATAGTCTGAGGCGCCCAGCTCGTACGCGCGCAGAACCGCATCATCGGAATCTTCGCTCGAAATCATGATGACAGGCAGATTATCGATACCCGATCGGCGCGACAGATCGGCCAGCACCTCAAAGCCGCTTATGCCCGGCATCACAATGTCCAGCAGCACGAGCGACAACTCATCGCCATAGCGGTCGACCATGTCGAGCGCCGCACGACCGTTATCGGCCTCGAGGATGCAATGCTCGTCCTTGAGCATCTCGCTGAGAATGGCTCGGTTCATCTCGGAGTCATCGGCGATAAGCACCAAAGGCTTTTCGCTTTGGAAGGCCTCGATGGAATCGGCATCGGTCACGACCGTACCGGCTTTTGCCTTAGCGCGGCTCAGTAACTGAGCAGCGCGGCCAACGCCCTCATCGACCGTCTCGCCATGAATGCGAACGCCACCAACACATGCCGTCAAGCTCACGTACTCATGGCCCGGAATAATCGTGGAATGAACGGCATCGGACACCTGATGCAGGCGACGGGTGAAGTCATCGGAGGGAATATTGGGCATGACAACCACAAACTTGTCGCAGCCATAGCGCACAAGCTCGTCAGTCGAACGGATTCCGCTGCGTATGGCTGTCGCCACAGCACCGAGCGCAAGGTCGCCGGCATGACGGCCACACGTATCGTTGAAGGCCCTAAAATCATCAACGTCGATCATCGCAACGCCGGCATTCATGCGGGCGCTGCGAAGCTTTTCCTCGTAATATCGGCGATTGCGCACGCTCGTCAGCACGTCGGTGTAGACAAGGTCCTCTTCCGCGGCCTCTTGCTCATCAATCGGACGCACCATCAGCAAGACGTGAGGCTCGCCCTCGACCTTCAGAGGGCGTAGACGGGCGCGGTACTCAGTGCCATCATTGAGCAGTTGCTCCGACACCTCATCGGAGTCTGCCAAAGCCTCAAGACTCGACTGACGCAGACAAGGGCAGCGATCGCCGGCGAGCAAGCAGTTAGGCTCACTCTTAATCTGATCGGCCGACAGTAAACGCACCACGGGGTAGGTCTTCGCGACGCGGGCGACCTCGACGGCAGCCTCCTCGTCGGTTAGATTGACCTCGTGAGTATTGAGCATATGGGGCCCTTTCGATAGTTTCGCATGGAGCGGTGGGTTCCAAATGTTACAAGGGTAACACCTTGTCGATGCAGGTAAGTACGTGAATGCTGCCACATTCTTATGAGTTGGCAGACGGCGCGATTGAAGCCGCAGACGCGAGGTTTTGAGCACGTTTGTTAATACGGCCGAAACGTTTGCGGATGAAGCCTGCTTTGGCTATTGCGGATGCTAGAGCCCCAGGATGCCACGGACAGCCCGGGCAGCCGCTGCCGGGCGATCGCGCAGACCGTTATGCGCGCCCGGGATCGTCACGAGAGGGCAATCGAGATATTCGGCAGCCGCTCGCGTGCCAGCCTCGCGGGGCGTGCCAATCGAGAGCTCGCCTAGGAGCACGGCGGCCACCGTTTTCGACGCGCGAACGCTATCCCAATCGGGAACGCAGGTCATAGTAATCCCGTATTCGTTTGCCATGAAACTGCGGCCGTTGCGCAGGGCATGCTTGGCTTCTGCCTCGGTCGTTCCAGGAGCCTCGGGGTCCAAGTCGCCGAGGGCTCCCAAGAAAAGCCGGAGCGCCCTTGAAACCTTTCCAGCCGCAATCATATCGAGCAAAACCGGAGCTGCGCCCATGCCGACGCCTTCGGCCGACACAGCCGGCTCATGCAGAATCGCACGGGCGACGAGATGGGGTTCAGTGCGAAGAAGCTCCAGCGCCACCAACGTACCGGCGCTGTGCGCAAGCACATTTGTCGGAGCGCCAACGTGTTCGATCACGGCCTGCAGGTCGGCGGCCTGAGCGGCAAGATCATAGCTGCCGTCTGCCGCTTCGCTGCTGCCACCACAGCCGCGGCGGTCGTAGGCAATGACGCGGTAGTCACAGGCGAGCTCGCGGGCGATACCGTCAAAAAAGACGCCGTCAACACAAGCGCCGTGCACGCACACCAAGGCAGGAGTATCAGGCGACACATCCGGGCCGGCATATTCGCGACAGGCAATCGTGGTGCCCGCATTCTCGACCGTAAAATCCATGTTGTGCCCCCATCATCAATGCTCATCCAGTTGCACGTCAGCACGGTTGGATGGACCCGCATTGCTTTACGCCTTGTTAACAGATTAACTGTACCCGACCCGAGGCTTTTCATGGCACGGCATCATGAGCGACGTGAAAAAACGAAACTTGTAAAGCAAGAGCCCACACCTTGCTTTGGAGCCGATGCTATGCTTAGGCACAATTGTCTTGAGGAGCATATGCCTATGTCTACGTTTTTGAATGCCAGCCCCATCTTTGGGCCCGTTCGCAGCCGTCGCCTTGGTCTCTCGCTCGGCGTCAACATGATGCCGGCCAGCGGCAAAATCTGCACGTTCGACTGCATCTACTGCGAGAACGGCCTCAACGCCGAGCGCCCCTGCCATGAGCCGTATAACACGGCTGCCGTGGTACTCGAAGCGCTCGAGGCAAAGCTGCGCGAGATGGCAGCCGAGGGCGAGCCCCCCGATGTAATCACCTTCGCAGGCAACGGCGAGCCCACCGCCGCACCGGAGTTTCCACAGGCCATCGCCGGCGCCGTCGCGCTGCGCGATCAGCTAGCCCCCAACACCAAGATTGCCGTGCTTTCCAACGGCACGCGCGCCGACCAGCCCGCTGTGCACGATGCGCTCATGATGGTCGACGACAACATTCTTAAGCTCGATACCGTCGACCCGGCGTTTATCCAGCTGCTCGACCAGCCCGTTAGCCCCTATGACGTCGAGCACCAGATCGAGACGTTCGCAGGCTTTAACGGTCATGTCATTATCCAGACGATGTTTTTGAGCGGTGAGTACCGGGGCAAGTCTCTCGATAACACCGGCGAGGAGTACGTCGGCCCTTGGCTCGCGGCGCTCGAGCGCATTCGTCCGCAGGAGGCGACCATCTACACGGTGGCACGCGAGACGCCGGTCGCCGGCCTTGCCAAAGCAGCGCCCGTGGTGCTCGACACAATCGCCGCACGCGTGCGCGCGCTCGGCATCCCCTGCCAGGTGAGCTACTAGCAGAACCGCACAGACTACCCGGTACTTGGCTGATGGGGTGGGCTATACTAGCTGCGAATGAAAGGAAGTTAGCCATGTATGACAAAGGACCCGTGCCTGGCCGCAACGACGCTTGCTGGTGCGGCAGCGGCAAAAAATATAAGAAATGCCATAGCGCCTTTGATGAGCGCCTCGAACGCTTGTGGGAAGAGGGCTGGGAGGTTCTGCCCCGCACGCTCTACAAGACTCCCGCCGATATCGAGGGCATCAAGCGATCGGCCGCCATCAACGTGGGCGTGCTCGATTACGTAGGCGAGCACATCGCCGCGGGCATGACCACCAACCAGATCGACCAGATGATCTACGACTACACCATCGAACACGGTGGCACGCCGGCTGACCTCAACTATGAGGGCTACCCCAAGAGCGTGTGCACCTCGATCAACGACGTGGTCTGTCACGGCATCCCCTGCGATACGGACGTGCTGCACGAGGGCGACATCATCAACGTCGATTGTTCCACGATCTTGGACGGCTACTTTAGCGATTCGAGCCGCATGTTCTGCATCGGCAAGGTCTCTGCCGAGCGCCAGCGTCTGGTCGACGTCACTCGCGCCAGCGTGGAAGCGGGTCTAGCCGCCGTCAAGCCATGGCTACCGCTGTCCGTGATGGCCGAGGCCGTGCAAAAGACGGTCGAGGACGCCGGTTTTAGCGTGGTGCGCGAGTACGGCGGACACGGCATTGGCAAGGAGTTCCACGAGGACCCGTTTGTAGGCTTTACCACCGAGGCGCCCGATGTGGACACCATCATGGCTCCGGGCATGGTCTTTACCATCGAGCCCATGGTCAATGCCGGAGCGCCCGACATCAAGATTAGCAAGGGCGACGGCTGGTGTGTGCGCACCAAGGACGGCAGCGATTCGGCCCAGTGCGAGGTACAGCTCGTAGTGACCGAGGACGGCTACGAGCTGCTGAGCTGGTAGCCGCACGGACGCCGGATGCATGGACTTGCAACCGTCCATGCATCCGGCGTTTCGTTTGAACGTTTTGCCTGATAAAACCTGCCAAAATAAACCTGTCCCTTTTTGGCAGGTTGAACGGAGAGGACTGCTGTGAACATCTTGGTTTTGTTGCCCATCAACGACCGCCATCGAGCGATCCTCGAGTCGAGCGCTCCGGGCGAGGACTTTATCTACACGAGCGCCGGCGCTGTCACGCACGAGCAAGTCGCTGACGCCGACGTGATTCTGGGCAACGTTGACCCCGCCATGCTCCCCGCATGCGAGCACCTTCAACTGCTGCAACTGCAGACCGCGGGCTATGACGACTACCTTGCCGCCGGCACCGTGCCGGCTGAAGCCAAGCTGTCTTGCTCAATCGGCGCCTACGGTCAGGCCGTGAGCGAGCACATGTTTGCCATGGTCCTTTCCATGATGAAGCGCCTGCCCGGCTACCACGACTTGCAGCGCGAGCATCGCTGGGAGGACTTGGGCCCGGTCACCTCGCTCAAAAATGCCAATGTGCTGGTGCTGGGCGCGGGCGACATTGGCGGTCACTTCGCCACGCTCTGCCGCAACATGGGTGCGCACGTCCGCGGCATCAAGCGCCATCCGCTCGTCTACCCCATTGTGTTTGAGGACATGGACGGCATGGAGGCCCTGTCTGAGCGTCTGGCGGAGGCCGACGTCGTCGCGTCCTTTATGCCGAGCACACCCGAGACCCGCGGCCTGGCAAACGCCGAGTTCTTCGCCGCGATGAAGCCGGGCGCCTTCTTTGCCAACGGCGGCCGCGGTGACCTTGTGGTCGCCGACGACTTGGTTGCCGCCCTGGAGTCGGGACATCTTGCCGGCGCTGCGGTCGACGTCACCGACCCCGAGCCCCTGCCTGCGACAAGCCCCCTGTGGGATGCGCCCAACATGCTCATCACGCCGCACGTCTCCGGCTGGTTCCACTTGGCCGCCACGCTCAACAACGTCGTAGACATCGCCGCGGAGAACCTGCGTCATCTGCAAGCCGGCGAAACTTTACGTTGTTGGATCGAGCACTAGATTGTTCCGGCGTTTTACCAAACGCCGGAACCCCTCGACGCTGCGAGCCCGCCAGAGCGGCAATCTGACGTTCAATCGTCGGGCATGGCCAAAAGGCCTATGCCCTCCTCTTTCACGTCACCTTGCTCACTCTGGCGGGCTCTCGCTAACGTTTGCTCAACCTGCAGGGTCTTCAAATTGCTAGAGCGTTGCTAAGTAATTCTTTGCGTCTTCTACGCTCATTGCTGCAACGGGTGCGTGTGAACAGAGTTTGGCATCGTTGGTGACCAGGAGATCTGCCTTTGCGCGCATTGCCGCAGCGATGATTAAATCGTCTTCGTAATCGCTATGGAGATTACGCTGCTTGCTCGCCATCCATATGTCACTCAGGTTGCAGGGTACCGGCGTGGCAAGTTGCGACAACACGTCAAGGCAATCCCATGCAAGTGATGTCGCCGCCACGGCGGCATCTTGGGACAGTGAGCCATGCTCGCGCCGATACCATGCCTTATGTTCGCTTGAAATCAAATAGAACAGGTCTTTGGACGATGTCACCGCATACAGCAAATCAACCTGTGCCGTGCATGCATCGCGTAAAAACTCAATCGCCAGCGAACGACCGCGCGAGGGAATGAAGTAATCAAGCCACACGTTGGTATCAACCAAGATGCGCTTTGGAGCCTCACTCATAGAGCCAGCCCATCTCCTCGCCATAGCGATCCGCATAGGCGTTTCGTTTGAGCTCTTCGTCATCCGACGGTCGGGCCTTGGCCATATCGATTCCCGACTCACGGCAAGCGGTAGCGAACAGCTTCGACCCCTGATCTATGAGCTCGAGCTTACGTTTGGCGGCCTTTTCGTGCTCGCGCTGTTCCGCCCGGGCACGACTGGGCAGCAGAATATCCTCGAGCGCACCGGGGCGATCGGCCAGCGACGCTGCAAGCTGCCAGAGCGCTCGCACCGCTTGGCTCGGCGTCATACCGGCCCTGGAGAGAGCGGCGTCCCCGCTCCTTTTAAGATCGGCATCGAGACGTACGTTGATCTGAGCGGCTGTTGTGGTCATGGCCCCTCCTTAATACTTCAAAACTATCATAAAACTCTATGGTAGATACGTAAAGCATGTATAGCATTTATAAGCATTAGCCGTACTCTGTACACAAAAAGCCGCCGAGGCACACTGCACCTTTAGGTTCCGCCGTTCTTACGAACGGCGGACCGGCCGACGCTGCGCAACGTCCAGAACGACAATTTGTCATTCAAAAGGCGAGGCATGACCAGAAGGTCAATGCCTCGCCTTTTTTCATGCCAACTTGTTCGCTCTGGACGTCGCTCGCTGACGTTTGCTCGACCAGCGGTGTCTTAACAATTCCGTCCAGCTGTTGGCATTGCGGCATTTGCCCAGATAAAACCTGCCAAAATAAACCTGTCCCTTTTTGGCATGTCCCTTTTTGGCAGGTTTTAGAGCTCTACACTTTCGGCGCCGTTGATGGTTAGGTTTCGCTCGTAGAAGGCGGTGAGGGCGCGGATGGCGTACATCACGTCGCGCACGCCGCCGGTCTCGTAGCTCGAGTGCATGGCCAGCTGCGGCAGGCCCACGTCCACGGCATGCATGCTCGCCTGCATGTTCGACAGGTTGCCGAGCGTGGAGCCACCCGCCATATCGCTCTTGTTGGCGAAGGCCTGCGTGGGCACGTCGGCGTCATCGCAGATGGCCTGGAACACCGCGCGGCTAAAGGCGTCGGTGCAGTAGTGCTGGTTGGCGGCCTCCTTGATGACGATGCCGCCGTTGAGCACAACCTGGTTGCGGGCGTCGCACTTCTCAGCGTGGTTGGGGTGCACGGCATGCGCGTTGTCGCAGCTCACGAGCATCGAAGCGGCAAGCGCACGGTGGTACGACTCGTCATCGAAGCCCAGCGATCCGTTGATGCGGCGCAGCGCGTCGGCCAAGAACGTCGACATGGCGCCCTGCTTGGTCTCGGAGCCGACCTCCTCGTTATCGAAGCAGCAGAAGACCGAAACGTCGTGCGCGTTCTCGGCACCCAAAAATGCCTGCAGCGAGGTGTAGGCGCAGGCCAGGTCGTCGAGCTTGGGCGTCGAGATAAACTCGTCGGCCCAGCCCCAAATGCGCGCATCCTGTCGGTTGACGAGGAACAGATCGCGGCCCAGAATCTGCTCAGGATCAACAGCCAGTTCGTCAGCGATCAGAGCATCAAAGTCGCCCTGCTTAAGATCGCCGGCGCTGATGAGCGGGCACAGGTCGACGGCTCGGCTGGGAGCAAAGCCCTCGTTGACGCCACGGTTCATATGGATGGCAAGGCTCGGGATAATAGCGACCTCGCGCTCGGTGGCAAGCAGGCGGCTCTCAATGCGGTCACCCTCGCGCACCAGCACGCGGCCCGCAAGCGCCAGCGGACGGTCGAACCAGGTGTAGTCGATCATGCCGCCGTAGGCCTCGGTGTTCAGGCGCAGCGTCTCGCCCGCGCCGTCGAGTTCGGGCACGGCCTTGACCTTAAACGTCGGCGAATCGCTGTGCGACGCCGTGAGCTGAAAATGGTAGTCGCCGGCAACGCCGTCCTCGCCCCATGTCGCGGCCAGGTCCTCGCCCACCTTAAAGGCAACGACGCTCGAGGTGTTGCGCTGCGTGTAATAACGCCCGCCCGGTTCGATATCCCACGCCGCATTCTCGGGCAGGTAGGTAAAGCCCGCCTCGTCGAGCTCGGCCATAATGGTCGCCGCCGTATGGAACATGCTGGGGCATGCCTCGATAAAGTCGATAAGGTCGTTGGCGGCCTCGATATCGTCGGCCGTCACATGCGCGCGCTCGGGCGTTTCCTGATCCGTCATGCTCTCCCCTTTCGCTGGGTTGATGGTCCCCTCCAGCATACCCCGCCACGCCAGCGTCGCACTCTTCATTCCGTGCTTAATTCCGCGCCGCTCACCAAGTTGAGCCATCATGCCCGCGCTCCTTTTGCGACAATTGCGCTAACAGGACGAGAGGAGCCGTCATGAAGCCACGTAACATTGCCATTGCCTGCGGTGTCACGGGAGCCGCCGTCGGCCTTGCCGCTGCCACCGGTATCGTTTATCACAAGCAAATCAAGTCCGCCGCGTCGCTCAAACGCTTGACCGGCTACGCGGATGGCTATGACCTGTACGCAATCGACATTGCCTACGACTACGATCTTGATCGCATCATCGCCGCTGGCGTGCGCGACGACCAGACCTACATCGATGCCGTGGTAGCGCAGGTGCTGCCCGGTGTGCCGGCACATGTCCAGGCACCCCAGTTTGCCTGCAGCGCTTTTGTCGCCGTAGATGCCGAAGGCCGCGTGCGCACCGGTCGCAATTACGACTTTAAGGACGACACCTCGGCGCTGCTGGTGCGCAATCACCCGCGCGATGGTTATGCCTCCATTGGCTTTGCGGCCCTCAATAACCTGGGCGCCAACACTCCGCTTGACTCCGTCGCCGGACGCGCCGCGGCGTTGATGGGCCCGTTTGCCCAGCTCGACGGCGTCAACGAATGTGGTGTGTCCATTGCCGTACTCACCCTGGATTCCAAACCCTGTGACCAGAACACGCAGCGCCCTGTCATCAACACCTCGCTCGCCATCCGTCTGGTGCTCGACCGTGCCGCCACCACGCAAGAAGCTGTCGACCTGCTTTCCGCCTACGACATGCACGCCATGGCAGGACGCGATTACCACTTCTTTATAAACGACGCCGCCGGTGACGCGCGCGTAGTAGAGTGGGATCCGCGCGATCCGGACCGCGCTTTCAAAGCGACTCCTGTAACCCAGGTTACGAACTTCTACGCCTGCTATGGCGACGAAGTGCTGCCTAACCAAAAGAATGGCGAGCTAGGCCATGGTAAAGAGCGCGCCGCCGCAATCGCCGATGTCCTCGACGCCCATACCGGCGCCCAAGACGAGGCAGTCGCTTGGAAGGCCCTACGCGCTGCAGCGCAAGAGCCCAATCCGGAAGACATCACCAGCAACACGCAGTGGTCGGTCGTCTTTGACAACACCGAGCCTGCTGCCGCCATCACGCTGCGCCGCCACTGGGGCAACGTCGATGCCTTCGCACTGTAAGGAGCCAGGCCCGTCGACCTTACGCTCGCCTGACGTTGCTTACATTTCCATACGCTTGAGCTAACACGTTTTACCCCCGTATCAACAGTGTGCGGGGGTAAACTTATGCGCATGTTATAACTTGCCCGGAAGGATTCATCATGCTTAGGATCGGTCTTCTTACCAGTGGCGGCGACTGCCAAGCGCTCAACGCCACCATGCGCGGCATTGTCAAAACGCTTATGACCAATAGCGAAGAGCCTATTGAGATCTATGGTTTTGAGGACGGCTACCAGGGCCTTATCTACAGCAGGTTCCGCGTCATGACGCCCGCCGATTTTAGCGGCATCCTCACCCGCGGCGGCACCATCCTGGGCACGAGCCGCACGCCGTTCAAGCGCCTGGACATTCCCGAGGCCGACGGCGTCGAGAAGGTGCCCGCAATGGTCCACACCTATCATAAGCTGCAGCTCGACTGCCTGTTTATGCTGGGCGGTAACGGCTCCACCAAGACCGCCAACCGCCTGCGCGAAGAGGGCCTCAACGTTATCGCCCTGCCCAAGACCATCGATAACGACACCTGGGGCACCGAGCTGACGTTTGGCTTTACGAGCGCCATCGACGTCGCCACCAAGTGCATCGACGACATCCACACCACTGCCTCGAGTCACGGCCGCGTGTTTGTCATCGAGATCATGGGCCACAAGGTCGGTTGGATTCCGCTGTATGCCGGCGTCGCGGGCGGCGCGGACGTCATCCTGATTCCCGAGACCCCCTACGACATGGACAACGTCATCAAGACCATCGAGCATCGCATGGAGACCGGCAGCCGCTTTACCATCGTAGCCGTCGCCGAGGGCGCTATCTCCAAGGAGGACGCGGCGCTGTCCAAGAAGGAGTACAAGAAGAAGCTTGCCGAGCGCACGAGCCCGTCGATCGTGTACGACATCGCCAAGGAGATCGAGGCCAAGACCGGCCGCGAGACCCGCGTCGCCATCCCCGGCCATACGCAGCGCGGCGGTCAGCCCGACGCCCAGGACCGCATCTTTGCGACCCAGTGCGGCGTCGAGGCGGCACTCGGCTGCCTGCGCGGCGAGTTTGGCTACATGATCGCCCTGCGCGACGGCAAGATGTGCCACATGCCGCTCGAGGAGGTCGCCGGTAAGCTCAAGTATGTCGACCCCCAGAGCGACCTGGTGCGCGAGGCCAAGGCGTTGGGCATCAGCTTCGGCGACGAATAGCCTCGGCTGGAATCCACCCCATCGGGCCCTCCGACCCCGCCCGACGTATTTCGATTTGGCTCCTCCCTTGACTCCGTCAAAGGTCGCCAATCGAAATCGTCGGGCGGGGTCGGAGGGCCCTGCGTTTACATACTCGCCGAGGCTATTCGTCTTCTTGCTGCGGGTGCCTGGTCTGAAATTCAGTTGCGGTGAAATAGTTCCTGCTTAGTCCGCAAATGGCTGAATCCAAAAACTATTCCACCGCAACTTACTGAGTGGGGGCTCTTGGCTGCTACTTGCACTGACATTTGTCCTGAAATGGCTGGTCGTTAGGGATTGCTACCGGTAGTTGCGGTAGGGTTGGGGCAGATTCTAACTAGAAATGGTGGTCGCTACCGGTTGTTCTCGGCATACTCGGCTCATTCGATTCGACCATCAAACGAAAGGAACCACCATGGATCTTGCGATGGCACAGCGCCTCGTCGATCGCCGCAAGGCTGCCGGGCTTTCTCAGGAGGCGCTTGCCGCCCAGCTGGGTGTGAGTCGTCAGGCTGTCAGTAAATGGGAGCGCAGCGAATCCTCGCCCGATACCGATAACCTTATTGCGCTCGCCGCGCTGTATGGCGTGTCGCTGGATGAGCTGCTGTATGGGGAGGCGGTGGCTAGCGCTGATGACTCACAGGCTGATGATGAGGCACAGAACAGCAACGCCGGCACCAAAGCTTCAGATAAGGCTGAAGAGGCTGAGGCTTCTACTGAGCACGCTGATTGCAGCGATAAGCCACTTGTCGATATTTCCCTCGTGCGCGGTATCCACGTCATTGATCCCAATAAAGGCGAGGAAGTCCATGTTGGTTGGAGCGGCATCCATGTGACCAACGAGCGCAAGGGCGAAGAGGTGCATGTGGGGCCGGACGGCGTGCATATCGATACGCTTGAGGACGATGGACATAGCGTACGCACCAATGACGACGGCACCGTCACCATCGACGGCGAGACGTTTTCCAGCTGGAAGGAAGCACACGACAAGCTCGACCATCATGGCAAGCATTTCCACACCAAGGTCGGACGTGCATGGAACAAATTCCCCTTCCCCGCACTTGTCACTCTCGCCTATCTGGCGCTCGGCATTGTCTACGGCACATGGGGCATGGGGCTTTTCCTCGTCTTTTTGGTTCCCGTCTACTACGCAATTGGTGACTTTATCGATCGACGCCATTTGTCAAAGCTCATTGAATGCGTCTATCCAGCAGCCGCCATTGCATGGTTTCTCTATATGTGGCTTTGCCTGGGGCGGCCCCATCCCGCATGGGCCATCCTCATCACGATTCCCATCGTAAAGGCGCTCATGCGCTGGTGTCGCAAACAATGGAAGTGCCGCAAACAGGCCTAAACCACCCCAACCAGCCAGCGCCACTCATCCGACACCGCCCGCCCCTTTCAAGTTGCGGTGATATAGGGACTGTTTTGAGGCTCCAAAGCGCCAAAACAGTCCGTATATCACCGCAACTTACAAACAACTGGGTCAGTTCCGGCACGGAGATTAGCATTGAGCTGACCGCGCGCCAAGAAAAGGGCCTATTTACTACGTTTAACTCGAGAGGGCCGACCATACCCGCTTTTTTGAAAATTGACAAGCCCTCTACCTGCGGTTTTAATTTCATAATCTTTGTCATGGTCGAGGGTGTGGTAGCAAACGTAGTAGATAGGCCCATTTTGTGGCATACCACCCATTCAAGCCCAATCTCGAAGGCTAAAGGGAGCCTCTCATCCACGCCTGCGAGCGAAAACCAAATAGAATGAAAGGCAACTGGAAAGCCCGTTTGACGAGCGGAGGACATATGCGCGACGTAGCCGAAAGCGACTGGAAGCTGTTTAAGAAAATGCTTCCTCAATGGCAAGAACGTTATATGGAAAAGCTCATCGGCCAGTACGTTGAGATGCTGAACGGCGACAGCGAAGCGTCCAGTAGATTTTGGGCACTAGAAGAGCGCCTCAATAGAGACAAGCTGTCCTCAGGCGTAATTGCAAACGACATTCGCCGCAGCACAATGCACCGCGAGATAGCCAATTTGCTTATCGACAGTGTGATCACCCCTGATGACCTTGACGGTTTTACCGAGGACATTAAGAGCTATGCGCAACACTGGATTGGCCAGTAAGAGCACTGAACGACAGACATCCCCAGCAAAACGGGGCAAACGCCGGGCCACCTAACTTGTACCCGTCTTTTCTGCTTGGTACTCTGCATAACTCTTTCCCTTGCTGCCCTTGCCGGGAACGACGACGGACAAGCCATTCTCCCGGCACAACTTGTCGCTCATGTTCCGTATGCCGTAATAGCTCCTTTTGTTGGAATTGTATTTG
>CALJDJ010000079.1 GCA_938023705.1 uncultured Collinsella sp. | reverse complement strand
AGCCGGTGGGGGCGACGTCGGCCGACGGTAACGCGGCGGTCGATTACCTGATTGATGCCGCGCGCACCTATGGCCCCGATCTGATCTACGTGGCGACCGGTCCGCTCTCCAACCTGGCACTTGCCTTGGAGCGCGATGCGGCGGCGATGATGTCTATCGGCCGCGTGGTCGTGATGGGCGGCGCGCTTACCGTGCCCGGAAACGTGAGCGCGGGCGCCGAGGCCAACATGGCAAGTGATCCCGAGGCGGCCGATGCCGTGCTGCGTTCGGGCCGCAAACTCACTATGGTGGGTCTGGATGTGACGCATCGCGTGGTGCTCACGCGTCGCGACATTGCCGGCTGGACGGGCTCGGGCACCATGGCTGGTTGCGCGTTTGCGAGCATGGTGGAACACTACATTGGCTCGTACGAGATGAACGCCCCCTACCTGGGTGGCTGCGCGCTGCACGATCCGCTTGCCGTCGCCGTGGCGATTGACCCCACGCTCGTGGGCGCGCTCGGCTGCAACCTGCGCGTCGACCTGCTCGGCGAGTATCGCGGCCGTACCATCTGCGACGAGCGCCGTGTGGCCGATCCCGACAAGAGCGCACTCGTGGCGCTGACCGTCGATGCCCCGCGCTTCTTGTCCGAGTTCAAGACGCGCATGGCCCGTGTCCTGGGCTAAGTTGTCTTTTTGGATGGGGCTTTTTTTGACTGGTATGATTGGTGCGATCATTCGAACCAGCTAAAAGAGCCCCGTCCCAAATTGACTATCGAGAGGATCTGCCATGGAGCGCATCGCGAGTTTTTCCGTTGACCATCTGCTGCTTGAGCCCGGCGTGTATGTGAGTCGCATCGACCGCGATCCGGCGACCGGCGCCGCCGTCACCACCTTTGACCTGCGCCTGACCACACCCAATAAGGAGCCGGTCATGAACACGGCCGAGTGCCACACCATCGAGCACCTGGGCGCGACGTTCCTTCGCAATCATGCCGAGTGGTCGAGCCGCATTGTCTACTTTGGTCCCATGGGCTGCCGCACGGGCTTTTACCTCGTCGTTTTTGGCGAGGTGACGAGCGAGGAGATCTTGCCGCTCGTGCGTGAGCTGTTTGAGTTTGTCGCGGGCTTTGAGGGCGATGTCCCCGGTGCCGCTCCCGAGGAGTGCGGCAACTATCTGGACCAGAACCTCCCCATGGCAAACTGGCTCGCGCGCCGTTACCTCGACCGTGACCTGGCCGATATCGACGGGAAGCACCTGCATTATCAGCAGGCGTAAGGGCTTTATCGTCCAAAACGCGCGCATTGGGCGCCTTCGCTTGTGCGGGGGCGCCTTTTTGTTGAGTGGTCGGGATGGGCGTTCAAAATCGCTTATGTTTGTTCTAGAATGTTCGTACTGTCACATAAACGAACAGGAGTGAACATGCATATCTACTCTGTCAACGATCCCGAGTTCAAATCCTATGGCAACGTTTGGGATAACGTTCCGTCCGTGCTCACGTCGCCCGTGCTCGAGGCGCTCTCTGCCACGCCCATCCCCGAGGGCAGCAAGTACGTAGCAAGCGCGCCGGAGCTCGAGGGCGTCAAGGATGCCGACAAATTGGGCTTTCTCATGTTTGGCGGCCGTCCTTTCCAGCTGGGCTGGTGCAACGGCCACAACACGCAGCTCAACTGCCTGGAGTATCACCGCGCCAGCGAGTTTAACCTGGGCGCCCGCGACTTTATCCTGCTCGTGGCGCATCGCTGGGAGATCGAGGACGGCAAGCTCGACACCGCTCAGGTCAAGGCGTTCCGCGTGCCGGCGGGTACGGTCGTCGAAGTCTTCAACACCACGCTCCACTACACGCCGTGCATGGTCGACGACGGCGGCTTCCAGGTGATGGTGGCGCTGCCGGCGGGCACCAATGGTCCGCGCCCCGAGGCTGCGGCCGACATGCCTGCGACCGGCGACAGCTACTGCTATTGGAAGGCCGACAAGTGGGTCCTCTGCCACGCCGACAGCCCCAAGGCAGCCGAAGGCGGCTACGTAGGCCTCGTCGGCAAGAACCTCGACATCACCGTGGACTAGAATCTTCCGTCTCGATCTGTAACATCTAGCGGGCTAAATCGCCTCTACCTGTTACAGATTGAGACAAACTGAAGGGGCTGCCCGAAAAATCTCGATCTGTAACACCAGGCCCGGTTTTGGCTGCCTAACTGTTACAGATCGAGACAAACCGGGCCCAATCCGCCGCAAAGGTGCCTGTCCCCGTTGTGGTGGTTGACGGTTTGGGCGGGCGGGTATCAAAAAGTGTCAGACGGGGGCGGCTGCCGGGCGTCTGTGTGCGAAAAAAAGTGTCGGCCTGCGCCGTTGCCGTTGAGCGGCGCGCTGCTTACGGGGATACTGAAGCCACGACAAACTTCGACTGCCCGATTCACCTTATCAAGGAGTACGGCGGCTGGCGCAACCGCAAGCTCATCGACTTCTACAAGAACCTCGCGACCACGATCTTCACCCGCTACAAGGGCCTGGTGAAGTACTGGCTTACCTTCAACGAGATCAATATGATCTTGCACCTGCCGTTTATGGGTGCCGGTCTGGTCTTTGAGGAGGGCGAGAACAGGGAGGCCGTCGAGTACCTGGCCGCCCACAACGAGCTCGTCGCCAGCGCTTGGGCAACCAAGATCGCCCACGAGATCGACCCCGAGGTCAAGATCGGTTGCATGCTTGCCGCAGGTAGCTACTACCCCTACAGCTGCCGTCCGGGCGATGTGCGCCAGGCGCAGCTCGACAACCAGGATAACTACTTCTTCGTCGACGTCCAGAGCCGCGGCTACTACCCGGCCTATGCCGTCAAGAAGCTCGAGCGTCTGGGCATCGATGTGGACATGACGGATGAGGACCGCGAGATCATGGCCGCCAACACCGTCGACTTCATCAGCTTTAGCTATTACAGTACCCGTTGCTCCGCCGGTGCCGATAACCCCGATGTCGAGCGCACCCAGGGTAACGCCTTCGCCGGCGCCAAGAACCCCTACCTGCAGGAGAGCCAGTGGGGCTGGGCCATCGATCCGCTGGGTTTCCGCATCACCCTCAACGACCTGTACGATCGTTATCAGAAGCCGCTGTTTGTAGTCGAGAACGGTCTGGGCGCCAAGGATGTTGTCGAGGAGGACGGCTCCATCAACGACGACTACCGTATCGACTACCTGCGCCAGCACATCGCCGCGATGCGCGACGCGGTGACCGAGGACGGCGTGGACCTGCTGGGCTACACCTCTTGGGGCTGCATCGACCTGGTGAGCGTCTCGACGGGCGAGATGTCCAAGCGCTACGGCTTTATCTACGTCGACCGCGACGACGCGGGTAACGGCACCCTCAAGCGTTCCAAAAAGAAGAGCTTTGGCTGGTACAAGAAGGTTATCGCCACCAATGGCGAAGATTTGGCCTAGGCTTTCTCAACAGCAATAGCATCCTAACCAAGGCGCCCGACGAGCAGCCTATGCCCGCCGGGCGCCTTGTTAAAAGAAGTGAAAACTTGCAATTGCACTACGGCGCGAGAACATCCAGCGGAACAACTTGGACGTCGCGGTCAGTGACATAGGCTTGTGAACCAAATCCAATGATTACGACTTTCGAAACTGGCGGGTTGTTTCCGGCGGCAACCATACGCTTCTCGACAGCAATAAGGCTGTCAGACGCCTCTTCGATTTGGGCGGAGCTGAGCTTGATTTCGACTGGGATCCACGTTCCACCGGGAGCCGCAATGACTGCATCGACTTCTAGATCGCGAGAATCGTGATAGTGATAGAGGCCCATTCCATTTGCCTGCGCATAAACCCACAAATCATGAAGGGCCAACGATTCAAAAAGCAGCCCAAGCGTCTTGAAATCTAGCAGCAATGTCGCCGGAGTCGCTCCGAGCGCGGCGGCCGCTAGTGACGGATCAGCGAGATGATGCTTCTTCGATTCTCTTAAGTGCACGGGGGATCTCATTGCGGGGTTCCACGCGGGAATATCGCGAACGAAACTAACCCGAGCGAGAAGAGATATATATGATGCCGCCGTCTGTCTCGACACCTCTCCGCCAAGATCGGCCACGAGCGTCTTGAGTGTCGCCAAAGTGGATTCATTGCGCGCAAGCGACTCGATGACAGCTTTGACCTTCTCAGGGTCGCGGCGAGAGCCGTCGACACGGGACAAATCTTCTTCGGCAACTATGCCGATGTAACGTTTGGCCATCGCGGACGCAGCCCGCGCATCGTGTCCGACCGCCGCGGGCCATCCACCGCGAACAACGCACTCGGCAATCGAGGCAGAGTCCAACGACCCGAAGGCGCCACTGAACTTTTCGCCAGAAATAATGCCCGACAGCTTAACTGCACCGCTGGATTTCCCGAGTTCGAAAAGCGTCATGGTATCCATGCGCAGTTTGGCGAATCTTCCAGCGCCACTGTGCATCGGACGTTCGTCGTCTCGCGGTGTTGCCGATCCCGTAAATATGAACTGACCAGGCTCACCGCCGCGGTTGTCGCACTCAAACCGTGCCGCGTCCCAAAGCTTCGGAACCTCCTGCCACTCGTCAATCAGCCGTGGCACCTCGCCGGAAACGGCAAGAGCCGGGTCAGTCTCGGCGCGTAAGCGATTCTCGAAGTTGCGGGACGGGTCCATGAGAAGGAGCCTGGATGCTGCACGGGTCTCGGCCGTGGTCGTCTTTCCGCACCATTTCGGTCCTTCGATGAGAACGGCGCCGAATATACCCAGCAGCTGGTCAAGCTCATTTTCGATAATTCTAGTGTAGTACTTCTTTGGCATAATTATCACCATTGTTTACCAGTACATTTAACCAAATATACAGTTACTATTTAACCAAATATCAATTATTTGGTTAACCATATTTACGCATTTCAATTAACGAAACAGATTAACATGTACTGTTTGAGTTGCCACTTGGGAAATCTCTCGCTGGGCAATCCGTTGCTACGGCTGAGGCTTCTTCGTCGAACCGAGGCGCCCGGCGAGCAGCTATGCCCTCCGGGCGCTTTGTTAAAAGAAGTGAAAGAAAGCAAAAGAAGTTAAAACTTGCAAAAGAAGTGAAAGCAGGATGGCAGTAGTCATCGGGGACGTTCTTAAACGACTAGTCGCCGGGGACACTCTTTGCCGGAGTTGGCACT
>CALJDJ010000078.1 GCA_938023705.1 uncultured Collinsella sp. | reverse complement strand
CGAGTTCCGCACGAGCCGGAGAGCACTTAATGTGCTCTCCGTGCGAGCAGGACTGTCCGAGCAGGCGACCAAACCCCGCGCCCCGTCCCGGCGAGCGCTCGGGGACCGGTAGCTTACAGGTGGCTGATGATCAGTTCCATCTTGCCTTCGAGGTCAATGGAGCTGACGGTGCTCGGAGCTAGCAGGTGGCTTCCCTTGTGGACGGGGTCGCCGCAGACGGTGCCTTCGCCGTCGATGACCGACAGACACATGAAGGGCCAGCGCTGCTCGAGGGTCTTGCTGCCGTCGACGCGCACGCGATCGACGGTGTAGCAGGAGTTGGACTCGAGCTCGGTTACGCCATCGACCTCGGGCGCGGTCACGGTGCCGTCGGTCGGAGCCTGGACATCAAAATCAATGCAGTCGAGGCTCTGCTCAATGTGCAGCGGACGCAGCTTGCCGTCGGTGCCGGGGCGGTCGTAGTCGTACAGACGATACGTCACGTCGCTCGACTGCTGCGTCTCCAAAATGAGCGTGCCGGTCTTGATGGCGTGCACGGTACCGGAATCAATCTGGAAAAAGTCGCCCTTGTGGATCGGCAGCACGTTGAGCATGTCGTCCCAGCGGCCGTCTTCGATCATCTGTGCAGCCTCGGCGCGGTCCTTGGCGCGCTGGCCGACGATGATCGTGGCACCGGGCTCGCAGTCCAGTACATACCAGCACTCGGTTTTGCCCAGGCTGCCGTTCTCGTGCTCGGCGGCGTACTCGTCGTTGGGATGGATCTGGATCGAAAGGTCGTCCTTGGCGTCCAGAATCTTAATGAGCAGCGGGAACTCCTTGCCCTCGCAGTTGCCAAAGAGCTCGCGGTGCTCGGCCCACAGCCATGACAGCGTGTGACCGGCGTACGGGCCCTCAGCGATCTGGCAGTCGCCGTTGGGATGGGCCGAGATGGCCCAGCACTCACCGATGGGACCTTCGGGAATGTCGTAGCCAAATACGGTCTCCAGCTGGCGGCCGCCCCAGATCTTCTCGTGGAAGATCGGCGTGAGTTTAATCAAATCGGACATATGCATACTCCCATAAGGTTGTGCGGGCGCCGCGTAAGACAGCTCAAAACGAGCACCCACCGGATTACAAAACTAGGCCAGCGTTACGTTGTGCAGCTCAAAGCGGTCGCCTACGTTGTGCGAGATAGAATATTCAAACGCGGTGCCGCTATCCAAGAAGCCAATCTGGTTGAGCTCGAGCAGGGGAGAGCCGGGTTTGGTGTCCAGGCGCTCAGCCTCTTCCTCGGTTGCCGCTACGGCGCGAATGGTGCGGTGGAAGCTCGAAATCTTCAGCCCGCATTGCTCGCGGATGAAGCTGTAGACCGATCCATACAGGTCTTTCTTTTTAAGGCCCGGAATCAGCTCGAGGGGCATGTAGGTGTACTCGATAACGATGGGCTTCTCGTCGACCTGGCGCACGCGTACGATGTGATAGGCAAAGTCGTCCTCGGCAATTCCCAGCTGGGCAGCGACGTCTGCTGGCGGATTGACAATCGAGAAATCGTAGACCATCGAGGTCACCTTCTCCCCACGGTGCTCATACGAAAAGCCCTGGGCACGGTCGTTCTTGCCCTGGAAAAACGCCTTGCCGGGAAGCCACGCCGTGTCCTTAACGTAGGTGCCCGATCCGCGCCGGCTGGTAATAAGGCCTTCCTCGGTAATCTGCTCAATCGCTCGTTTGACGGTGATTTTAGAAACGCTATAGAGCTCGCAGAACTCAACGACGGTGGGCAGCTTGTCGCCCGGCTTTAGAGCGCCGTCCTCGATGCTTCGACGGATATCTGCAGCTATTGCCTCGTATTTGGGAATCATGGAACCTCCTTTCCGGCTTGATTGAGTACAAACGAAAGTATAGTCCACGCCTAAGCATCCCTATTGCGTTTTTGAAAAGTTCGAGAAAGATATAATCAAAAAAACGCTTTTCTATATCAACTAGAGCGCTCTAAATGAATATGCATTCGAATAATGTGGTATTGAGCAAATTGATCGGCTCGAAGATGGGGTTGGGCCGTTTTGCCGCCCAGCGAACCGAATCTCATGCCTTGCGTTTTCCCAGATAAAACCTGCCAAAACAAACCTGTCCCTTTTTGACAGGTTTTTGCCTGGGGAGCGGTACCATACAGGCAATGTTTAAACGAGAAAGGTGGGCTCCCATGGAACCTAAGCAGTACTACATCGGCATCGACGTTGGCGGCACTTCGGTTAAGGAAGGCCTGTTCGACGAGGACGGCAACCTGCTTGCCAAGGCCAGCGTGCCCACGCCTCCTATCGTTGACGCCGCGGGCTTTGCCGCGGTGACCGAGGCTATCGATCAGGTGATCGCCAAGGCACAGATTCCGCGCGCCTTTGTGGCGGGCATTGGTCTGGCCGTTCCGTGCCCCATCCCGGCTTCGGGCGATGCCAAGGTCAAGGCCAACATTGCTATCAACCTGCCTGAACTGAGGATTGCCATCCAGGAGCACTGCCCCGACGCGGTCGTTAAGTACGAAAACGATGCCAACGCCGCTGCCATGGGCGAGGCCTGGCTCGGCTCTGCCAAGGGCGTACAGAACGTGGTGATGGTCACCATCGGTACCGGCGTGGGCGGCGGCGTTATCGTTAACGGCGACGTGGTGTCGGGCGTTGTGGGTGCCGGCGGCGAGATTGGCCACATGTGCCTGAACCCCGAAGAGGAGCGCACCTGCGGCTGCGGCGGCCATGGCCACCTGGAGCAGTATTCCAGCGCCACCGGTGTGGTGAGCAACTACCTTGCCGAGTGCGAGAAAGCGGGCGTCGAGCCCATCGAGCTCACCGGGCCTTCTGATTCCAAGGACGTGTTCCAAGCCTGCCGCGAGGGCGACAAGCTCGCGCTGGCAGCTGCCGATACCATGGCCGACTATCTCGGCCGCGCCCTGGCGCTTATTGCCAACGTGGTCGATCCCGAGATGTTCCTGATCGGCGGCGGTGCTTCCGCTTCGGCCGATGTCTACCTCGACAAGGTCCGCGAGCACTTTAAGCAGTACGCGCTCTCCGCCTCGCGCGAGACGCCCATTAAGGTCGCTTCGCTCGGCAACGACGCCGGCATCATCGGTGCCGCTTACGTAGCCCTGCGCGCCGCCGGTAAATAGCTGGTGCGGGGGGGACAGGTTACTTTGCACCAACATGGTGCAAAAGGGACAGCCTTGGCCCCCGTGCCTGCGCCCCAAAATATGCCGTGGCCCTTCCGTCTGCGAAGGTTCGGCGTCAGCGTGCTACCATAGCTACGTCCAAGTACACATATCAAGTGGAGGATATCCATGGCAAACGTTCTTGTCTTTGGTCACCAGAACCCCGATAACGACGCCATCATGAGCGCCGTCGTCCTGTCCCAGCTGCTCAACCAGGTTGAGTATGCCGGCAACACCTACGAGGCCTGCGCCCTTGGTCAGCTTCCGGCCGAGTCCGCCAAGCTGCTTGCCGACGCCGGCATTGCCGAGCCCCGCGTGATCGAGTCCGTCGAGGCCGGCCAGCTCGTCGTCCTCACCGACCACAACGAGTCCGCCCAGTCTGTCGCCGGCCTTAAGGACGCCACGGTCTTTGGCGTCGTCGATCATCACCGCATCGGCGATTTCGAGACCGCCGGCCCGCTGCACTACATCTGCCTGCCCTGGGGTTCCAGCTGCACCATCGTCACCAAGCTCGCCGGCGTGCTCGGCGTTGAGCTTTCCGACGTCCAGGCCAAGCTGCTGCTCTCGGCCATGATGACCGACACGCTCATGCTCAAGAGCCCCACCACCACCGATGTCGACCGCGCCGTCGCCGCCAAGCTCGGCGAGCAGGTGGGCGTCGACCCGGTCAAGTTTGGCATGGAGGTCTTCCTCACCCGTCCGTCCGGCTCCTTCACTGCAGCCGAGATGGTCGGCAACGACATCAAGATGTTCGAGCCCGCTGGCAAGAAGCTGCTCATTGGCCAGTACGAGACCGTCGACAAGAGCCGCGCACTCGGCATGATCGACGAGATCCGCGAGGCCATGCGCGCCTACGCCGCCGAGAAGGGCGCCGACGGCATTGTCCTGTGCATCACCGACATCATGGAGGAGGGCTCGCAGGTCCTGCTCGAGGGCGAGACCGAGGCTGCTCAGAAGGGCCTGGGCATTGCCGACGAGCACGACGGCGTCTGGATGCCGGGCGTCCTCTCCCGTAAGAAGCAGGTCGCTGCCCCCATCATGGCCGCCTGCTAGGTTTAGTTGACCAAACGCCCCGACCGGATCGCGGACGTCCCGCGCTCCGGTCGTTTTTTTGTGCACGTCGCCGCGTCGTCTCTTGGACAGGCGTGCCTGTGCCGTTGAGCAAATAATGTTCAACCTGTGGTTCCGCTTTTCGGCCGCGCTTGCGCGCTTGTCGCGCAGGGTAGGCTAGATGCAAGCGTAATACGTTAGAGCGCGGCGCCGCCATCTGGGCGGGCCGTGCTTTTTTAAGACGGGAGCTTTCCCGTGAAAGGAGCCGCCCATGGCAGCAACTGAGCAGCTGTTCAATGTTCGTGAGCGCAAGCGCTTTGAACGTCACGACATCTGGGAGCGCATTGCCGAGAACGGCACCATTTCTGCCGCCGTCATGGTGATCGCCGCCATCGCCGCCGTCATCTGCGCCAATACCGATGCCTACGAGGCCATCCATCACTTTTTGGAGACCCCGCTGTATGTGGGTCTGGGCAACCTTACGGCTGGTCTCACCGTTGAGCTTTTCGTCAACGACTTCCTCATGGCGATTTTCTTTTTGTTGGTGGGCATTGAGCTTAAGTACGAGATGACGGTCGGCGAGCTCAAGAATCCGCGTCAGGCCATGCTTCCCATGTTGGCGGCGGTGGGCGGCGTCGTCGTTCCCGCCTGCATCTACCTGATCTTTAACCATGCCGGCGCCCGCAACGGTTGGGCCATCCCCATGGCAACCGATATTGCCTTTGCGCTGGGCGTGCTGTCGCTTTTGGGCAACCGCGTTCCCAACGGCGTGCGCGTGTTCTTCTCGACGCTCGCTATCGCCGACGACCTGATCTCCATCGCCGCCATCGCCATCTTCTACGGTCAGAGCCCCAATCCGTTTTGGTTGGGCGCCGCCGCGCTTGTGACCTGCGCGCTCGTGTGGCTCAACAAGACGCAGCATTACCGCCTTGCCCCGTATTCGGTACTGGGGCTGCTGTTGTGGTTCTGCATGTTCAAGAGCGGCGTACATGCCACGCTTGCTGGCGTCATCCTGGCCTTCACCATTCCGGCCAAGTGCGGCGTCAAGCTCGATAGTCTCACCGATTGGCTGGGCGAGTGCCTGCCGCTGCTCGATGACCGCTACGACGACGAGGCACACATCCTGGGCCAGCATGACTTTACCGTCTCGACTACCAAGGTCGAGCGCGTCATGCACCGCGTGACCCCGCCGCTTATCCGTATGGAGCGTCTGATCTCCACGCCGGTCAACTTTGTGATCCTGCCGATCTTTGCGTTCGTAAACGCTCAGGTTCGCTTAGTGGGCGTGGACATGAGCACGCTGCTCACCGATCCGGTGACGCTCGGCGTGTACTTTGGCATGCTGCTGGGCAAGCCGATCGGCATCTTTGGTATGACGTTTGCCCTGGTTAAGCTTAAGGCCTGCGAGCTGCCGCACAATGTCAACTGGCACATGATTGCCGGCGTGGGCATTCTGGGCGGCATCGGCTTTACCATGTCGATTCTCATCAGCGGCCTTGCCTTCCCGACGGCCCAGTTTGAGGTTCTTGCAGCCAAGGCCGCTATTCTCGCCGGTTCGGTCACCGCAGCCGTGCTCGGCATGATCTACATGAGCGTGGTCTGCAAGCATCCCGCGCCCAAGGACGAGTAGGGGCACATACAAGTTTGAAAACGCTGCCTGTGAATACCATCACAGGCAGCGTTTTAGTCATTGGGGACGTTCTTAAATGACTAGGCTTATTCCACCGTTCCGTAGACGGCGCCCCAGCCGTGGGCGGCCAAGGCGGAGTTGAGCTGGTCGCAAAGTGACTGGCGGTCGTAGTAGCCGGGCGGCAAAAGATTCACGATCTCCATGAGGTCGGGCGCCAGGTCCAAGATTTCGGCCTGTACGATCAGATCCAGGCGGTCGATGGCGTGGCGGTCGTAAAACAGTCCGTCGACCAGGCGCTGCAAGTCGCCGAATTCCTCGGCCTGAAACGATCCGTACTCCATAGTGCCTCCTTGGGCGCCCCACGCCGGCATGCGCGGCGATTCGTAATTGATTGCGATGAACTTAATCTATCACGGCTTCATAACGTTGCGACGATGGCGGTCTATACTTAGACGAACTGCAACGTACCGCTTCGCGAAAGGTCGCACCCCATGCAGACGATCTACCAGAAGATGGAAACCACCGAACTCGATGCCGCCATCGAGGCGCTTAAAGCCGAGGTTGCCGAGGTCAAGGCCAAGGGCCTGGCGCTCGACATGGCGCGCGGCAAGCCGTCGCCCTCCCAGGTGAACATTTCTCGCCCCATGCTCGATATCCTCAATGCCGATGCCGATCTGCACGACGGCAATGTCGACTGCTCCAACTACGGTTGCTTCGAGGGCATTCCCTCGGCACGCAAGCTGGCGGGGGAGTTCCTGGGTTGTCCTGCCGAGCAGACGCTCGTACTGGGCTCATCGAGCCTGCTGATCGAGCACCATATCGCCGGTATGTTCTGGCGTTGCGGCTCGTGCGGCAGCGACCCTTGGGAGGCTTACGAGGCAGCGCACGACGGCAAGAAGGTCAAGTTCCTGTGCCCCGTTCCCGGCTACGATCGCCACTTTGGCATCACCGCCGACTTGGGCATCGAGAACGTCCCCGTCGCGATGACCGACAACGGCCCCGACATGGACGAGGTTGAGCGCCTGGTTGCCACCGACGACTCCATCAAGGGCATCTGGTGCGTGCCCAAGTATTCCAACCCCACGGGCATCACCTTTAGCGAGGACACTGTGCGTCGCCTGGTCGAGATGTCCACGGCCGCGCCCGATTTCCGCATCTTCTGGGACAACGCCTACTGCGTGCACGACCTGTACGACGAGACCGACGAGCTCGCCAACATCTTCGATCTTGCCCGCGCGGCGGGCACCGAGGACCGCGTGGTGGCCTTTGCCTCGACGTCCAAGATCACCTTCCCGGGTGCCGGCATCGGCTTTATCGGTGCGAGCCCCGCGGTCATCGCCGAGTTCTCCAAGCGCCTGAAGGCCGGTCTTATTAGCGCCGACAAGCTCAACCAGCTGCGTCACGTGCGTTTCCTTCCCACCATCGAGGCGGTCAAGGAGCACATGAAAAAGCATGCCGAGTTCCTGCGCCCGCGCTTTGAGGCCGTTGAGCGTAAACTCACCGAGGGCTTGGGCAACACGGGTTGCGCCACTTGGACTCATCCCCATGGCGGCTACTTTGTGAGTTTCGATGGCCCCGAGGGCTCGGCCCAGAAGGTCGCCGCGCTTTGTGCCGACCTGGGCGTCAAGCTCACGCCGGCTGGTGCCACCTGGCCTTATGGCAAGGATCCGCGCGACACCAACATCCGCATCGCGCCGAGCTATCCCACGGTCGAGGACCTGGAGGCTGCGCTCGATGTGCTGGTGCTGGCTGTCAAGCTCGTCGCTGCCGAGCTTGCGCGTACCGAGCGCGCCTAACGCGTAGGGCCCCGCAAGTCCGCGCCTAGTACTATCCGCACTTTCGATACGTAAAGGAGCGTATACATGGATTTGGGTATTTCCACCAACCCCACGCCAGAGCTCTACACCATTAAGGTGACCGGTGAGATCGATATCTCTAACGCCGATAGCCTGCGCAATGCCATCGACCTGGCGCTCGAGCAGCCCACTGAGGCCGTTGAGCTCGATTTTGCCCAGGTGAGCTACATCGATTCGACAGGCATTGGCGTGCTTGTGGGCGCCGCACACCACGCAGCTGATCATGGTAAGCGTTTTAGCTGCGTCAACGTGCAGCCCCCGGTGATGCGCGTGGTTCAGCTGTTGGGTGTCGACCAGGAGATTTCGATCACCGCTGCATAATCTTTGCCCCCAAAAGGGCGTGCCGTTTGGCATATGTTTGTGATGCGCTCGGACGTTTTGGCGTCCGGGCGCTATACTTGACCGAATGAATAGACGAGTTCCGGCCGAATGGCGCGGTGCGGGCTCGACTCACATCGAGCCTTGGAGGTATGTGTGTTTGGTATTGGAGAGGGTGAGCTCGCGATCATCGTGGTCTTCGGCTTTTTGCTGTTTGGCCCGGATAAGCTCCCGCAGATGGGCCGCACGATCGGCCGTGCCATCCGTCAGTTCCGCGAGACGCAGGAAAAGATGACGGCCGTTGTTCAGTCCGAGATTATCGATCCGGTGAGCGAGGCCGCGTCGGCCCCGGTCAAGCCCAAGAAGACTGCTGCGACCGACGACGATTCCGATGCGGACGAGGATGCCGCCGAGACGGCAGCGCCCGCCAAGAAGGAGACCTTTGCCGAGCGTCGCGCCCGTCTTGCTGCCGAGAAGGCCGCAAGCGAGGGTGCTGCTGAGGGCGAAGGCGCTGTTGATGAGGCCGAGGGTACAGAGCCTGCTACTGCCGTCGAGCCCGAGCCTGCTGCAGAGCCCGAGCCCGAGCCGGCAGAGCCCACGACGGCTGACCTCTACGCCCGCCGTCCCCGCAAGCGCAAGGCTGTCGTCGACCAGCTCGCTCGCGAGCTCGAGGCCGAGGACGCTGCCGAGACTGCTGCCGCCGATGCCCCGAAGGGAGGCGATGAGTAATGCCTATCGGACCTGCGCGTATGCCGCTCTTCGATCACCTGGGAGAGCTCCGTCGCCGCCTGACCATCGTGGTCGTGTCGGTGTTTGCCGCCGCCATCGTGCTGTACTTTGCCACGCCCGTGGTGCTCGATATCCTCGAGGATCCCATCCGCTCGTTTGTGCCGGACGGTAAGTTCTACATCACCACCACGCTCGGCGGCTTTGGACTGCGCTTCTCGCTGGCCATCAAGATGGCCGTGGTCATGTGCACGCCCATGATCATCTGGCAGATCCTGGCATTTTTCCTGCCGGCACTGCGCCCCAACGAGCGCAAATGGGTCGTACCCACGGTGCTCGCCTCGACGGTGCTGTTCTTCCTGGGCGCCATCTTCTGCTACTTCGTCATTATTCCGGCGGGCTTTGAGTGGCTCATCGGCGAGACCTCGGCCGTCGCAACCGCGCTGCCCGACCTGGAGAACTACGTCAACATGGAGCTGCTCTTTATGATCGGCTTTGGTGTGGCGTTTGAGCTGCCGCTCATCATCTTCTACCTGTCCGTCTTCCATATTGTGTCCTATGCGGCCTTCCGCAGCGCCTGGCGTTACGTATACGTTGGCCTGCTCGTGGGCTCGGCTGTGATTACGCCCGACGGCTCGCCCGTTACGCTGGGTCTCATGTATGGCGCCCTGCTCTCGCTCTACGAGATTTCGCTTGCCATCGCTCGCGTGGTCATTACCGCGCGCGAGGGCAAGGAGGGCCTGTTCGTGAGCCGTCTGGACCTGTTCTCGGACGACGAGGACGACGAGGAGTAAATCGGTATGCACGAGGTTGGCATTGTCAACGGCATACTCGATACAGTGATTCGCGCGGCGCGTGGGGCAGGGGCCTCGCGCGCCGTTTTGGTAACGCTGCGTATCGGGGATATGACCGAGGTCGTGCGCGAGGCGCTCGACTTTGCGTGGGAGACGTTTCGCGACGAGGATCCGCTCACGCGCGGCTGCGAGCTTGCCGTAGAGGAAGTCCATCCACAAAGCGAGTGTCTGGACTGCGGTGAGGTCTTTGAGCACGACCGTTTCCATTGTCGCTGCCCCCAGTGTGGCGGCGCCAACGTGCGCCTGCTGCACGGCCGCGAGCTCGATATCGCAAGTATCGAAATCGAAACCCCCGACGATTAGCCCGCTAGCCATCTAGCGATGGGGTATAAAGGGGCCAAAGTAAGGAGCGCTAAGTATGGCCGAGAAAACGATTGATATTGCTTCGCCGATTCTGTCGCGCAACGAGCGCCTGGCAGATCAGCTGCGTCATCGATTTGAGCAGACGAACACCTACGTGATCAATGTGCTGTCGAGCCCCGGCTCGGGTAAGACCACCACGATTCTGGGCACCAACGAGCGCCTGCGTGACAAAGCCGGCCTGCGCTGTGCCGTCATCGAGGGCGATATCGCCTCGGATGTCGACGCCATTACCATGAAGGAAGCCGGCATGCCCGCCATCCAGATCAACACGGGCGGTCTGTGCCACCTCGAGGGCAACATGATCATGGAGGCTGTCGATGCCTTCGACCAGGCTGTGGGTCTGGAGAACATCGACGTCATCTTTATCGAAAACGTGGGTAACCTGGTCTGCCCGGTCGACTTTGACCTGGGCGAGAACCTGTCCATCATGATTCTCTCGGTGCCCGAGGGCGACGACAAGCCCATCAAGTATCCGGGCATCTTCCAGCACGCCGGCGCGCAGCTGCTCAACAAGGTCGACGTGGCCCCGGCTTTCGATTTTGACATGGATAGGTATACTAAGACACTCGATGACCTCAATCCGCAGGCGCCGCGGTTTGCCGTGAGCGCGCGCAAGGGCGAGGGCATGGATGCCTGGTGCGATTGGCTCATCGGGCAGATTGAGCAAGCAAGGGCGTAAGTCGGCCGCCATACGGGCGGGCGTAGCCGCAGAGATACGAGATAGGAGCCTCTTTTGAAGCTCATCATCGCCGAGAAAAACGACGCCGCGCGTCAGATTGCCGAGCGTCTGTCCACGGGCAAGCCCAAAAAGGACAAGGTGTACAACACCGCCATCTACCGTTTTGAGTGGAAGGGCGAGGAGTGCGTGACGATCGGCCTTGCCGGTCACATCCTTGCGCCCGATTTTTGCGACAGCGTGCTGTTCGATAAAAAGCTGGGCTGGTATTCGGTCACCGAGGACGGCGAGATGCTGCCGGCCGATATGCCCGATGGCCTGGCACGTCCGCCCTACGACACCAAGCGCAAGCCGTTTCTTGCCGATGGTATCTCCATCAAGGGCTGGAAGCTCGAGAGCCTGCCTTACCTCACCTGGGCGCCCGTCATTAAGCTGCCGGCCGAGAAGGAGCTCATCCGCTCGCTCAAGAACCTTGCCAAGAAGTCCGACAGCGTCATTATCGCCACGGACTTCGACCGCGAGGGCGAACTGATCGGTTCGGACGCCCTCAACAAGGTGCGCGAGGTTGCGCCCGACTTGCCGGTCGCCCGCGCCCAGTATTCTTCGTTTACCAAGGCCGAGATTACGCAGGCCTTCGATAATCTTGTCTCGCTCGACCAGAATCTGGCCGACGCCGGCGAGAGCCGCCAGCACATCGACCTCATTTGGGGTGCGGTGCTCACGCGCTACCTGACGCTCGCCAAGTTTGGCGGCTTTGGCAACGTGCGCTCCGCCGGCCGCGTGCAGACGCCGACGCTTGCCTTGGTGGTCGAGCGCGAGCGCGAGCGCATGGCGTTTGTGCCCGAGGACTATTGGCAGATTCGCGGCATGGGTGCCGCTCAGGGTGCTGCCGAGGATGACCGCTTTAAGATTGCGCACAAGACGGCACGTTTTACCGATAAAGATGCTGCCGAGACGGCGTACGGCCACGTCGACGGCGCTACGACGGCAACCGTCGCCGCGGTGACCAAGCGCTCCCGCAAGCAGCAGCCGCCCACCCCGTTTGCGACGACCTCGCTGCAGGCTGCCGCCGCGGCCGAGGGCATCTCACCTGCACGTACCATGCGCATCGCCGAGTCCCTCTACATGGCGGGCCTCATCAGCTATCCGCGTGTCGACAACACCGTGTACCCTGCGACGCTCGATCTGGGCGCCGTGGTGAGCGACCTGGCAAAGATCAACCCGGCGCTGGCGCCCGTGTGCAAAAAGGTACTCGCCGGCCCCATGAAGCCCACGCGCGGCAAAGTCGAGACCACCGACCACCCGCCCATCTACCCCACGGGCGAAGGCGATCCGTCCACGCTCGATGGCGGCCAGCGCAAGCTCTACGACCTCATTGCCCGCCGCTTCCTGGCGACGCTTATGGGTCCCGCGACCATCGAAAACACTAAGCTCGAGCTCGACATGAACGGTGAGCCGTTCGTGGCCTCGGGCGACGTGCTCGTGACCCCGGGCTTCCGCGAGGCCTACCCGTACGGCCTTAAGCGCGACGAGCAGATGCCGCCGCTGGAGCAGGGCGACACGGTCGACGTGTTCGACATTAAGCTTGAGGCCAAGCAGACCGAGCCGCCCGCGCGCTACAGCCAGGGCAAGCTCGTGCAGGAGATGGAAAAGCGCGGCCTGGGCACCAAGTCCACGCGCGCGAGCATCATCGAGCGCCTGTATGCCGTGCGCTATCTCAAAAACGATCCCGTTGAGCCGAGCCAGCTGGGCATCGCCATCATCGACGCGCTGACGCAGTTTGCCCCGCGCATAACGAGCCCCGATATGACCAGCGAGCTCGACGGCGACATGACTCGCGTCGAGCGCGGCGAGGACACCGAAGAGCATGTCGTGACGCACTCGCGTGCGCTGCTGGCCGGCGTGCTCGACGAGCTGCTCAAGCATACGCAGGAGCTCGGCGACGCCATCAGCGACGCCGTCACGGCTGATGCGCGCGTGGGCGCCTGCCCCAAGTGCGGCAAGGACCTGGTTATGAAGACGAGCGCCAAGACCCGTGGCAGCTTCATTGGCTGCATGGGCTGGCCCGACTGCGACGTGACCTATCCGGTCCCGAGCGGCGTCAAGGTGAGCCCGCTCGAGGGCGAGGCCGCCGTGTGCCCCGAATGCGGTGCGCCGCGCATCAAGTGTCAGCCGTTCCGCCAGAAGGCTTTCGAGATCTGCGTGAACCCGACGTGCCCCACCAACTACGAGCCCGACCTTAAAGTGGGCGAGTGCAAGGTGTGTGCCGAGGCCGGACGCCATGGCGACCTGATCGCGCACAAGAGCGAGAAGAGCGGCAAGCGCTTTATCCGCTGCACCAACTACGATGACTGCGGCGTGAGCTATCCGCTGCCGGCGCGTGGCAAGCTCGAGGCGACGGGCGAGACCTGTCCCGAGTGCGGCGCCCCCATCGTGGTGGTCAACACGGCGCGCGGTCCGTGGCGTATCTGCGTCAACATGGACTGCCCGACCAAGGAGAAGAAGCCCGCCCGCGGTCGCAAGACCACAACCAAGGCGAGCACGGCAAAGAAGACGACGGCGGCCAAGAAGACGACGGCTAAGAAAGCCACTGCCGCCAAGAAGACGACCGCGAAGAAGTCGACTGCCAAGAAAACAGCCGCCGACAAGTAACGGCGCAGTCGAAACATTGCCCAAAAAAACGAGCGAGGACCCCGCGATCCTCGCTCGTTTTTTTGACCGGCAGTTAGGGACGTTCTTTTTCTGCCGGCAGTTTAGGAACGTCCCTAACTGCCGGCTCGGGAACGACAAAGCGCTAGTTCACCTCGACAGGCTTGGCGCCGGGATAGCGCTCCTCAAAGTCTAGGCGGTACTTATTGTCATTGGTGCCCGCCACGTTGTCGCGCGACAGCGGCGCCACGATCTCATTCTTGTGGTCCGCAGGCTTGGCGTATTTCAGGCTGATCTCCCAGGCATCACAGATTGCGTCAATGCGGTGATCCAGGTCGTCGTACAGGGCGATGATGTCCTTCCAGGAGCTGTAGTTCTTGGAGCTCGTCGGGACGTCCAGGTCCTCGACGATGTCGTAATACTGCTCGATGGTGTCCTCCGTGCGCTCGGCGACGTCGGCGAGATTTTGACGGGTGGTTCGATCCTCTTCCAGATAGTTGCCGTTGAAGTTCTGCGCGCAGCCACGGACCTGGCTGTCGAGATCTTCGAGCAGGTCGTAGTATTCGCTCAGGCGACGGTAGAGGTTCTGCTCGGAGAGCGTTGCTTCGCCGCCATCCTCGTCGTCATCGTCATCATCGTCGTACAGGCTGTTGGGATCGCCGAGAGGCTTTAGGTCATCGTCGTCGACGTCATGGTGCAGCTTAGCTACCGCGGCAGTCGTCTGCGTGGCGGCGTTGTCGAAAGGCTTGATCACAAAGAAAACGACCAGGGCGATGATGATCGCCACCAGCACAACAATAACGGCGATAAGCGGCCCGGTGCCGCTCTTTTTGGGAGCGGGGGTCTGTGGCGAAGCGGGCGCGTATGCGGGAGCCGGCTGCTGTTGGGGCGAGCCGCTCGCGACGGGTATGCGCTGCGTGGTCTCGACGGCCTCGGTCCTTGCGGCAGGGTCGGGGCTATAGGCGAGGGAGTCATCCGCCTTGGCTTGCGGCGTATCAAGGGAGCCGGTCTGCTCAAAAGCGGGCTGGCTATCGCTTGCGGCTGTTTGCTCAACGGGTGCACCGCATGAGGTGCAGAACTTGGCATCATCTGCAAGAAGCTTGCCGCACGAGGCGCAATACCGAGACATTGCCACTCCTTTCGCCACATTTCAATGCAATACGACGATTATACCCAGCACCCCAAAAAGCCGGCAGTTGAGGACGTTCCTTTTCGGCCGGCAGTTTAGGAACGTCCCTAACTGCCGCCTGAGTAGCCATTGGCTAGGTGGGATTTGGGACGTGCCGAGCACTGGGGTATCATGGCTTGGTTGATATATCTGCATTTACGCGCCTTGTAGGAAGGGGCTGCGCCCATGGCTTTTGAGCCCGCTCAACATAGCTTTATCACGCTCGAGGGCGTCGATGGCGCTGGTAAATCTACGCAGGCGCGCCTGCTTGCCCGCGCGCTCGAACTCGCTGGCTATCAGGTCGTAACTCTGCGCGAGCCGGGTGGCACTGCCATCAGCGAAAAGATTCGCGCCCTGCTGCTCGACCCCGCCAACACGGCGATGGGCGATACCTGCGAGCTGTTGCTCTACGAGGCTGCGCGTGCCCAGTTGGTGCACGAGGTCATAGCCCCCGCCCTTGCGGCCGGCAAGGTGGTCCTGTGCGATCGCTTCTACGATTCCACGACCTGCTACCAGGCATTTGCCGACGGCCTCGATCGCCAGATGGTGCGCGACGCCAACAACCTGGCCGTCGCGGGAACGCACCCGGCGCTCACACTCGTCTACCACATCACGCCCGAGCAGGCGGCGCTACGCATGGCAGCCCGTGGCGCGGCAGATCGCATGGAGGCTAAGGGCATGGCATTCCAGGAGCGTGTGTACCAGGGATTTTGTGCCATTGCTGCCGAGGAGCCAAACCGCGTAAAGCTCATCGACGCCACTACGACCGTCAAGGAAGTTTTCGAGAAGACGGTCGAGCAGGTTCGCGCGTACGGTCTCGATATCCCCCAGGATACTGTCGCCGCCGCGCTTGCCAAGGAGGCCGAGTAACATGGCCCCCGCTCAGGCAAGCCTGCTGGCCAAGCTCGACACCCAAGAGCGCGTGCGCGACTTTTTGACCAATGCCGTCGCCAGCGGCCGTGCATCGCACGCCTACCTGTTTTTGGGCGCCCCCGGCGCGGGCAAGCTCGATGCCGCGTGGGCGCTCGCCCAAGCCTTCCTGTGCGAGCAGGACGGCTGCGGCGCATGCGACAGTTGCGTGCGCGTCTCTCGGCATACGCATCCCGACGTGCACTATTACACGCCCGAGAGCGCCACGGGCTACCTTATTGCCCAGACCCGCGAGCTGCTCGATGACGTGCCACTGGCGCCCATCCGTGCCAAGGCCAAGGTCTACATCATCGACCGTGCCGAGCAACTGCGTGCCAACACCGCCAACGCACTGCTCAAAACGCTCGAGGAGCCGCCCGAGGGCGTTATGTTTATCTTGCTGGGCACCTCGGCCGACGTGATGCTGCCCACTATCGTGAGTCGTTGCCAGTGTGTGCCGTTTCGGCTGGTATCGCCCGCCGTCGCCGCGCAGGCCGTGAGCCGCGCCACCGGTCAGGACCCTGCGCGTTGCCGCATGGCGGTCGCCGTGGCGGGAAGCCCCACACGCGGCATCGAGTTTCTTAAGAGCGCCGAGCGCCAGGACGCCCGCCGTCAGATGGTCCGTGCCATCGACTCACTCATTGCCGCCGACGAGGCCGACGTGCTCAGTCGCGCCAAGTCGCTCATCGTCGCCGTCAAGGCGCCGCTTGCCGAGGTCAAGTCCACGCAGGAAAAGGTACTCGAGCAAAACGCCGACTACCTGTCGCGTGGAGCATTGAAGCAGCTTGAGGACCGCAACAAGCGCGAACTCAACGCGCGCGAGCGTTCGGGTATCATGGAAGCGCTGGCGAGCGCGCGGACGCTCATGCGCGACGTGCTGCTGACACTTCAGGACGAGGCAGCCGACGTGGTGAACGAGGACGTGCGCGACACGATCGGTCGGCTTGCCGCCGCGACCAATGTTGCGGGTGCCACCCAGGCGCTCGAGGCGGTCGCGACCGCCGAGCGCAACATCGCCAGAAACGTTACTCCCCAGCTGGCCATCGAGGTCATGCTGTTCGATATCAGGAAGGCACTGAAATGCCGTTAGTCGTACCCGTTAAGTTTACCTACGCCTCGCGCGACCTGTGGTTTGACCCGCAGGACCTGGATATCCTCGAGGCAGATTACGCTATTTGCTCCACCGAGCGCGGAACCGAGATCGGCCTGGTCACGGCTGATCCCTTCGAGGTACCGCAAGACGAGATCGGTCAGCCGCTCAAGCCCGTGCTGCGTGTGGCGAGCGACATCGACCTGCAGCTTGCCGACGACCTGGCCATCCAGGGTGACGAGGCCATGGTCGATTTCCGCCGTCTGGTCAAAGAGCTCGACCTCGAGATGAAGCCGGTCGGCGTCGAGTACCTGTTTGGCGGCGAGAAGGCCGTGTTCTACTTTGCCGCCGAGGAGCGCGTCGATTTTCGCCAGCTCGTCAAGGATCTGTCCTCGACGCTGCACATTCGCGTCGACATGCGCCAGATCGGCGTGCGCGACGAGACCCGCCTGGTGGGCGGCTATGCCCAGTGCGGCCAGGAGCTCTGTTGCACGCGCTTTGGCGGACAGTTTGAGCCCGTCTCGATCCGCATGGCAAAAGAGCAGGACCTGCCGCTCAATTCCTCCAAGATCAGCGGCGTGTGCGGCCGCCTGATGTGCTGCCTGCGCTACGAGTTCGAGGCCTACAAGGACTTTAAGAGCCGCGCGCCCAAAAAGAAGACGCTTATCGATACGCCGCTCGGCAAGGCGCGTATTCAGGAATATGACACGCCGCGCGAGCAGCTGGTGCTGCGCCTGGAGAACGGCAAGGTCTTTAAGGTCAACCTGGCCGATATGACGTGCTCGGAGGGCTGCAAAAAGAAGGCTGCCGAGCAGGGCTGCAATTGCCGCCCCGACTGCGTGACGCGCGATGTGCTCGAGCACATCGAGTCGCCCGAGATGCGCCTGGCGCTCATGGAACTCGATCGCGAGAACGGCGTCGACGTGGGCGATGGCCTGTCGAGTGCCGACCGTCTGGCCGGCACTTCGATGCCCAAGCGCCGTCGTCGCGATGCCGATTCCGATGCTCGCGCCGGTCAGGGCCAGGGCGAGGGCCGTGGCCGCGGAAAGGGCCGTGGTAAGGCCGAGGCACCCGAGGCCGAGGAGGCCGCCGGTGGCCGTCGTCGTCGCAAGCGCGCGGGCTCGGGCGATGCTACCGAGGTTGCAGCCGCGGGCAAGAACGCCTCTCGCGAGCGCGAGGTTCAGCAGCCACAGCAGCAGAATCGCGGCGGTGGCATGAACCCCACACGCCGCCGCCGTCGTCATCTGTCGAGCGAGGAGCGCGAGGATGCCTTCCGCGCCGCAGCTGCTCGCGAGGCCGGTGCCGCTTCCAAGGGCTCCTCGGCCCCCGATGCGCCTGCCGACAAGGGCGGCAAGTCACGTGGCGAGGATGAGCGCGCGCCGCGTCCGCGCCGTCGCCATTCCTCGGGCGCGCAGCAGAAGCCTTCAGTGCCCTCCGTGGCCGATCAGGTCTCGGATGGCGAGGTCAAGGTCACGCGCCGTCGTCCCGGAGATGGCGGGGGGGCGGCTGCTAAGGCTTCGCGTGGCGCCGCTCGCGACGAGCGCGAGCCGCGCGAGGATCGCGGTGGCGAGGGCTCGGCCGACCAGGGCCAAAAGCGCCGTCGCCGTCGCCGTTCCCGCAAGCCGCGCCAGGATGGTGGCGAGGGCTCGACCCCGTCTTCGTCTGCACCACAACCGCCCGCCGGCGAATAACGCCCGCGAGCGGATTTTGCTCGCCTTGCCCCGAGCGCATCGGGGTATCATAGCGCTGAATCAACAACCCTCCCTGCGACCGAACGTAGGGAGGGTTGTGTCTTGAAGAGCCATCTGAACATATTGAGCCGTCTGCAAGGTGCCGGCATCCTACCGTTTGCGGACGAATCGCTATCGTTTGCCGAGCAGGCGGCGCACGAGGCGCTTGAGGCGTTGTCGCCAACACGATGTGCCGGCTGCGAGCGCGCCGGTACGCTTATTTGCCAAGACTGCCTGGCTGCGCTCACGCTCATCGACCCACGTCATAGCTGTACCCGATGCGGCGCCCCGTTTGGGGATTTGCTGTGCACTGAGTGTTCGGTCGAGGGCACGTCCTCGGCAATGGCGGAGGCGCTCGACCGCTGCCTGGCGTGCTCCGTCTATGCGCATCCGCTGCCGCGCATCATTAAAGCGTACAAGGACGCGGGCGAGCGACGCCTGGCGCCGTATCTGGCGGAGCTGCTCTACGACACCGCCCTGCATGCCCAGGTCGTAGCGCCCGAACGCTTGGGAGGTGTGCTGTCCGGTGCGGATGCGGTGGTGTTTGTGCCTGCGACGGCGGCAGCGTTTCGGCGGCGTGGCTTTGATCATATGGAGGCCATTGCGCGCCCATTTTGCGAGCTGTCGGGTGTTCCCCTGCTCGATGCCCTCGTCAAGTACGGGCATGGCGACCAGCGCGAACTCGGTCGTGAGGAGCGTCGCGAGCGTGCCCAAGGCATGTACGAGACGGTTGAGGACGTGCACGGCCGCCGCTTACTGCTTATCGATGACGTTATCACCACGGGCGCGACCATGGCAGCAGCCTCGGCGGAGCTCAAGCGTGCCGGCGCTGCGGCAGTCGATGGCCTTGCTATCGCACGTGTTTGGTAGGGGTGGTTTTGTGGCAGTGAAGATGGCGCGTGCGGCCCGTCCTGACCTGCGAAATCTGTACTCGCGATGCGAATGACGCCCCTAACCTTAAACTTTAGCTTGAACTTAGCTATAATGCGCTACGTTCCTACCAGGCTGTGGTTGCGGACGGACGAAATGCCCGTCCTAGTCCAAGACAGACGCGGTCAAAGGGATCCACGTAAGCGACCGCGTGCGCGCGGCGCGATCATGGCGCGTCCTAGATGTAAGCCGCACCGTCCGTTCTACTTTCTTTGGGGCAATACCGCCTCGCGGGCGAGCGGGCCAGTCGTGAAGGTGGCTGCGGCCTCCCGAGCAAACACCCCGGTGCGCAAGTGTGGGGTCAAATACCAGGTCAGCTGGTGGGAACAATCTGATATTCCGCGCAACGCACGGATCGTATACGACACAGAAGGCAGGGTAGTGGACATGGTGAGGGGCAGCTTGATGCACGCGGCTCGGTTAGGTGCTGGGACCGCAGCGGTCATCGCCGTTTTGGGCCTGAGCGGATGCGCGTTCAACCCGCTGTCTACGTTCACGACTCCCACGATCGACCAGATCGAGTACGAGACCGTCACGCCCGCGGTGTCGGATGATGCCCTGGTCACCCCCGGTACCCTGACGGTTGCCCTCGATACCTCCGATGCGCCGCAGGCCATGCAGGGCGCTGACGGCGAGCTCACGGGGTATGCAGTCGACGCTGCCCGCGCCCTCGCAAGCCGCATGGGCCTTAAGGTCGCCTTTGTCGATGCGTCCTCGGCAGGTTCCGCGCTCGGTGACAAAAAGGCTGATATCTTTATCGGCGAGATCAACTCCACGGATGGGGACGTTAGCTCGCTCGGCACGTGCCTGTACGATGCCGCTTCCGTGTTCGGTAAAACCAGCGATGGTGGGTCGCTGAGCGTTTCCACCGATACCCTTAACACGTCTACTCTGGGTATCCAGATGTCCTCGGCCTCGCAGGAGGCGCTTGCTAAGCAGAGCATCACCGCCAACCAAAAGACTTACTCCAACATCAACGAGTGCTTTGAGGCGCTCGAGTCCGGCGAGGTCGACTATGTGATCTGCGACTCCACGGCTGGCGGTTACCTTGCGCGACTGATGAGCGAGATCTCCTATGTCGGTGCGCTCGAGGCGCCCTCGACGCTTGGTGTTGCAGGCCTTTCGTCCAATGACGAACTGTGTCGTGCCGTGAGCGATGCCCTCGACGGTATTACGGCCGACGGCACGCTCGAGGCGGTCCACTGCGTCTGGTACGGCACGATGCCCTACGACCTCACCACTAAGACGGTTTCGGGCGCTAACGTGCAGCCGGGCGACTCTGAGTCCAGCGAGACCACATCCTCCGGCAGCGAGTCCTCCGATTCCAACAATGAGACCGCATCCTCCGAAGACAAATCGTCCAGCCAGGAAGACACCATCACCGACGACGACATTAACAAGCTTAATAGCTAGTTATTGCTAGGGGTGGTGTCTCCTATGCGCTAGGAGAGATGCCCCTTCACGGTTTCAACACGCACTGCCGGGCTTCCCCAATAGGGGAGCCCGGCTTTTTCATCTCTATAAAACCAGCAGGTCAAAGCCAATTTTCGGGACCAAATACAAAGTCGCCGGCTCCCTCCTATAGCGCACTTTGCCACAGAAAAGTGCGAGACTTCGGTATGCGGTATCAAGCAATCGTTATTCGGGTCTTTGGGAATCCGCGTGATTAAATGCACGGCAATGGGTACATAGCCAGTACAGTAAGTCCCCGAGGCAGATTGGAGCCACGTATGGATATCAAGGTTTCTGGACGCAAGACGACGGTAACCGATGCTCTGCGTGCGCATGTGGATGAGAAGATCGGCGAGGCGCTCAAGGTTTTCGATATCGAGCCCATGACGGTCGACGTTGTACTTCGCTATGAGAAGAACCCCTCGAACCCCAACCCGGCAATCGTCGAGGTTACGGTTCGTGCCCGCGGTTCGGTGATTCGCGTTGCCGAGCACGGTGCAGATATGTACGCCGCCATCGACCTCTCCGCCGATAAGGTCACCCGCCAGCTGCGTAAGTTCAAGACCAAGGTCGTGGACAACCGCCAGGGCGGTGCCAGCGCCGCGGATGTCGCGCCGGTCGAGCGCGTCGAGGATCTGGCCGACCTGCTGCTGCCCGAGGAGGAGGACGACCTGCTCGTCCGCGAGAAGGTTATCGACGTCACCCCGATGACTGAGGAGCAGGCGCTGGTGCAGACCGATCTGCTGGGCCACGACTTCTACGTGTTCGAGAACGCGACGACCGGTCTCATCAATGTGGTGTATCACCGTAAGAATGGTGGATATGGCATCATCAAGCCCCGCATCGAAACACTTGACGAGTAAAATACGTTAACTTGCATGAGTTAACGGTTGGCGGCCATCCCATGCGGGTGGCCGCCTTTTTACGTAAGGAGTCGCTTTGATGGACAAGGCCGCATCCGCCGGTCATTCGGGCCGTTGCCGCATCGTCGTCGATACCTGCTGCGACTTTAGCCCCGAGGTCGCCGCGAACCTCGATGTCGATATCTTGGGTTTCCCCTTCATTATCGATGGCGAGGAGCGCACGGATGACATCTGGTCGAGCATCACACCCAAGGAGTTCTACGACCGCATGCGCGCCGGTGCCCGCGTGTCCACCTCGGCTGTGTCGCTCGGTCGCTATATCGAGTTCTTTACCGAGTGCGCCAAAGAGGGTACGCCCACGGTCTACCTGTGCTTTACCTCGGCGCTGTCGTCGAGCTACAACTCCGCGTGCCAGGCGGCGGACGCCGTGCGCGCCGAGTATCCCAACTTTGAGCTGTACGTGGTCGACAACGCTCTGCCCTGCGCGACCGGCGAGCTCCTGGCGCTCGAGGCCGTGCGCCAGCGCTCGGCGGGACTGACTGCTAAGCAGCTGGTCGATTGGGCAAACGAGGCCAAGACCTACGTGCACGGTTACTTTACGCTCGAGAGCTTTGACGCGCTGGCTGCCGGCGGCCGCATTCCGCCCGCGGCGGCACAGCTCACGGCAAAGCTCGACGTCAAACCCGAGCTGTCCTACGACCTGGCCGGCTCGCTGTCGCTGATCGGCGTCAACCGCGGTCGCAAGAAGGCGCTCAAGTCCATTCTCAAGTCGTTCCGCGAGAACTATGTGCCCGATCGCACCATGCCCATCGCCATTATGACGGCCGATGCCGAAAAGGACGGCGACTGGCTCGAAGCCGCCATCCGCAAGGAGGAGGGCTGCGCCGACGTCACGATCATTCGCAGCTCCGTGGGTCCCACCATCGGCTCGCACGTGGGCCCCGGCATGGTGGCCTGCGCGTTTTGGGGCAAGAACCGCGCCGACAAGGCGTCGCTTTCCGACCGCATCGCCCGCCGCGTGCGCGGTCAGTAGGCAAGTAACGCGGCCGTAATCGATCCCAACTCACAGCCCAAACGCTGGCACCGAGTATTCAACCTGGTAATAACACCCAACCCAAAAGGAAAGGTTTCATGGCAAACAAGCTCTCTGTCGCATTTATCGGCACCGGAATCATGGGTGCCCCCATCGCCGGCCACATTCTGGACGCCGGCTATCTCGTCACGGTCAACAACCGCACTAAGTCCAAGGCGGCGGCGCTTATCGAGCACGGCGCAGTCTGGGCCGATACGCCGGCCGATGCCGTGGCGAACGCCGACGTCGTCTTTACCATGGTGGGTTATCCCTCCGAGGTCGAGGAGCTCTACCTGGCGGGCGACGGCCTGCTCGCGTGCACCAAGCCCGGCGCGGTCCTGATCGACCTCACCACGAGCTCGCCCGAGCTCGCACGCGATATTGCCGAGGCCGCCCAGGTTTCCGGCCGCATGGCGTTTGACTGCCCCGTCACCGGCGGCGAGTCCGGTGCCATCGCTGGCACGCTCACGGCTATCGTGGGTGCCACCGAGAACGACATCGCCCCGGTCCGCGACATCCTTTCCACCTTTGCGGCAAACATCTGCTGCTTTGATGGCGCCGGCAAGGGTCAGGCTGCCAAGCTCGCCAACCAGGTGTCGCTGGGTGCCTGCATGGTCGGCATGGCAGACGCCATGGCATTTGCCGAGCTGAGCGGCCTTGACCTGGAGAAGACCCGTCAGATGATCCTGGGCGGCACCGGCAAGTCCGGCGCCATGGAGAGCCTGGCGCCCAAGGCACTCGACGGCGACTACAAGCCCGGCTTTATGGTCGAGCACTTTATTAAGGACCTGCGCCTGGCGCTCGCCTATGCCGACGACCGCGAGCTTGCGCTGCCCGGCGCCGACGTGGCCTTTACGCTCTACGACATGCTCGACGCCATCGGTGGCGCCAAGCTGGGCACCCAGGCCATCACGGTTCTCTACAAGGAGGAGGCCGACGCCATCGCCGCCGGTCTGGACTGGTCGCAGTATCGTCCCGAGGAGCATGGCGCTCACGAGGAAGGCTGCGGTTGCGGCGAGCACGGCGACGACCATGAGTGCGGTTGCGGTCACCATCACGGCGAGGACCACGAGTGCTGCGGCGGCCACGGCCATGACGACGGCCACGAGTGCTGCTGCGGCCACCATCACGGGGAGTAGCGCCCATGAGCTGGACGTTCGTGGTGCTTGCGCTGGTGCTCTTTCTCTTTGCGATCTACATTGGCTTTTTGTGCGGCCAGTGGGCCTGCGAAAAGCGCGTGATCACCAAGCGCGACTACTGGATCGCCAACTTTGCAGGCGCGGCGGCAGTCGTCCTGCTGACCTGGGTGTTCTCGCTGTTCCCGCTGGTGCAGTTTGCGCCGATCGGCTGGCTCGGCGGCTTTATCGCCGGCCTTAAGATGAGCTTTGGCGAGTCCGTCGGTCCGTGGCGCAAGCACGACGAGGTCTTTAACGTCAACAAGGCTCATCGCGCCGCCGCCGACGCGGGCGACGCTGAGGAACGCCGCCGTGCGCGTCGCAATGGCGCGGCCGATCGACAGCTCATCTCGGTCACCGATGACAGCAAGGGTGCTGGCAAGCACGCTAAGAAATAGTAAGAAGAGGTAACTATGGCAGAAAACAAAGACGAACAGCTCACCGACGAGGAGCTGGCACAGCTCCAGCTGGCAGAGGAGAACGAGAACGCCGTCGACCGCCTGGTCAAGGAGCTCGGCTGCCCCACGCGCCGCATCCGCCAGTTTGCCGCCCGCGTGCTGCACCTGCTTGCCGAGCGCGATCCGCAGCGCGTCGTGCCCTGCGTGCCCGCGCTGATCGAGGCGCTCGACCGCCCCGAGGCGCAGACCCGCTGGGAGGCCCTCGATGCCCTGACGGCGCTCGCCACCACCTGCCCCGAGCAGCTGGGCGATGCCTTTGAGGGCGCCGAGACTGCACTGTTCGACGAGATCTCCTCCACGCTGCGCTATGCCGCCTTCCGCCTGCTGTGCGTGTGGGGTGCCACGAGCGTCGAGCGTTCGCGCGAGGCTTGGCCCATCCTGGACGAGGCCATCCAGTGCTACCACGGCGACCTTGAGTATCGCGACATGCTCGGTTGCCTGTACGAGTTTTGCCAGGGCGAGATCGACGCCGAGGTTGCCGAGAAGCTTGCGCTGCGCCTTAAGTTCGATGCCGAGAACGGCAAGGGCAGCTATCTCAAGGCCCGTTCGAGCGAGATTTGCGAAATGCTTGTTAAACGTTTTGGCCTGGATCTCTCCAAAAAGAAGAAGCGTGCTAGCGTTAAAAAATCTGAGGCCGCCGAAGACGAGGAGTAACAGATTATGGCGCACGATGTAGTCCTGATTCCCGGTGACGGTATCGGTCCCGAGATTACGCAGGCCATGCGCCGCGTGGTCGAGGCTGCCGGTGTCCAGATTAATTGGAACGTCCAGGAGGCCGGTGCCGGCGTCATGGACGAGTTTGGTACGCCGCTGCCCCGGCACGTGCTCGATGCGGTCGCCGAGACCAAGGTTGCCATCAAGGGCCCCATCACCACGCCGGTCGGCACGGGTTTCCGCAGCGTCAACGTGGCCCTGCGCAAGCACTTTGACCTGTACGCCTGCGTGCGCCCCTGCCTGTCGCAGCCGGGCGACGGCTCGCGTTTCCGCGACGTCGACCTGGTTATCGTGCGCGAGAACACCGAGGACCTCTACGCCGGTATCGAGTTCGATGAGGGCGCTGCCGAGGTCGAGGAGCTCTCGCAGCTCGTCGAGCGTTCGGGCCAAAAGACCTACGCCGCCGATTCCGCGATCTCGATCAAGCCGATCTCTATCGCCAAGAGCCGCCGCATTGTGGAGTATGCCTTTGAGTATGCCCGCCGCTGCGGCCGCAAAAAGGTGACGGCCGTGCACAAGGCCAACATTATGAAGGCGACCGATGGCCTGTTCCTGCGCGTTGCGCGCGAGGTGGCCGCCAACTATCCCGATATCGAGTTCAACGACAAGATCGTCGACGCCACCTGCATGGGCCTGGTCCAAAACCCCAACGACTTCGATGTCTTGGTGCTGCCCAACCTGTACGGTGACATCGTGAGCGACCTGTGCGCCGGCCTGGTAGGTGGCCTGGGTATGGCCCCCGGCTCCAACATCGGTGCCGACTGCGCCATCTTCGAGGCAACGCATGGCTCCGCGCCCGATATCGCTGGCCAGGATATCGCCAACCCCACGGCCGAGATCCTCTCTGCTGCGATGATGCTCGATCACCTGGGCGAGAACGATGCTGCCAATCGCATTCGTGCCGCCGTATCTGCCACGCTCAACGAGGGTGAGCAGGTTACCGGTGACGTGCGTCGTGCCCAGACCGGCTCCGTTGAGGGCGCTGTGGGCACGCAGGCCTTTGCCGATGCCGTTATCGCGCACCTGGTCTGAGGTATGCACGCTGCAAACGCCTAAATAGTACTTAAGTGTTTGCGTATAACCTAAGAATCAATACGCCCGGCGCTCCGTCGGGCGTATTCTATTGAGGACTATGTTTCCTAACAAGGAGTAACCGATATGGGTTTGATTCAAAAGAAGGACGAGAAGGACGAGATCGACGGCATCCAGATCATCGAGCGCGGCGAAGGCCCCAATGGTGACGAGGACGAGAAGATCGATCTGGTCGCCGGTACGTCTGCCGAACACATTGCTGCCGGCACGACCGCCGAGGAAGAGGACGCTCGCCTGGAGGCAAAGATCGCCGCGGATGCCGCTGACGAGAATCTGATGCCCGAGGAACAGGACGAGGACGACGACTCCGACGCGGACGACTATGCATCCAAGCACAAGAAGACGATGATTGCCGCCTTTGTGGTCGCAGTCGTGATCGCTGCTGTGGTCGGCTTCTTTATTGGCAATGGCGGCTTTGGTGGCAAGGGCGTCGGTTCGTCGACCCTGACCGAGGGCCAGCTCGATTCGACCGTGGCAAGCTATAGCTACAACGGCAAGAAGAGCGACATCACTGCGCGCGAGGCCATCGAGAGCCAGTACAGCCTCGATACCGTCAAGGATAGCAACGGCAACTACACCGCCCCCTCTGCCGACGTCATCCTGTCTTACGTGCGCAACAAGATTCTGCTCGATGCTGCTGAGGACGAGGGCATTACCGTCTCCTCTAAGGAGATGAAGAAGTACGCCGAGGATTCCATCGGCACCTCGGACTACGACACCATGGCAAAACAGTACGGCGTGTCCAAGGACCAGGCCAAGCAGATCGTCCGTCAGTCCGCGACGCTGCAGAAGCTCTACAAGAAGAAGGTGGGCGATGCTTCCGCGAGCATGCCGACCGCTCCGACCGAGCCTTCTGACGGCAACGAGGACACCGCGAGCAAGGATTACGCCGACTACATCATCAACCTTGCCGGCGACGAGTGGGATAGCTCGAAGGGCACCTGGAAGGACGCCGACAGCACCTATGCTAAGGCCTTCGCCGACGATGCCTTTACCGCCGATAGCGCCACCTATAAGCAGGCCATGACCGCCTACTACACTGCCTATCAGCAGTATTCCTCGCAGGCTTCGAGCGCCAGCTCCAAGTGGACCGAGTATGCCAACGGCCTGTACGCCAAGGCCAACATCAGCATCTACGGTCTGTTTGCTTAAAGGTTGCCCGAGCTTTCGAGCACGAAGTCGAAATATCTGATTGAGCCCGCTAGAACGCATCGTTCTGGCGGGCTTTTTGCGTTGAGGGCGTGATTGGCGGCTTAATTATGGCTATTCATCTTTAAGTCCAAAGAGGCTATCGGCTTCATCGTCAGGTATGTATTCCAGAACATCGCCCGGTTGGCAGTCGAGTGCCCGGCATATCGCGTCAAGAGTTGAAAAGCGCACGGCAGAAACCTTGCCCGTCTTGATACGCGACATATTGACCTGGGAGATACCCACGCGTTCCGCAAGATCTTTGGATGAAATCTTGCGTTCGGCAAGCATGCGGTCGAGCCGCAGAATAATCATGGATTCCCCCCTAGAGCAACTCGTCATCTTGTTTTTGCAGGATACACCCGTACTGGAAGATGCTGGCAATCAGGCTAATAATCAGGCCTGCAAAGACCATAGAGAGGTCGAGGTGCTGGCCGCCAAGCGCATCCGTAAAGTTGCCGCCAAATCCTGAGAGTATCAGCCCCGTGACTATGGCACCAAGAAGCTTCACAGCAACGCCGCCAATAAGGAACAAATGTCCTACTTGACGTAGTATGCGGATGCATTCGAGGTCAAAGGGCCTGCCCGCCTTTTCAATGGCGGAGAAAAACCTGTATGCGCTTAGCACGATGGCAAACGCAAGGCATGTCATCATGGCGCTCCCTATGGCAGTATGACCGTCGTGCGCGACAAGCATAAGAGGGGTGTGCTCATCGGCGCCGACGAGAGCGAGAATTGGCCCTTCGCCAGCCTCAAGCTCTACGGATTGGAGACAGAACCCTTGGGAGAGGCTAGGCAATATGAGTAGATCGTAGATTGCAATGACTGCGAGGAGTCCCAGAGCGAGCGCCACGGCGGTGCAGATTGTGGCCCATTTGCAGTAGCGAGTGAGCTTCCTCAGATTGGCTATTGCCTGTTCACGGTTGATGGCTTCATTCGATTTGGATACGTTCCAGCGGATCATAGCTCCTCCAACCAATGTCTTTGATGATACTTGTATCTTATATCATACTTAATGATAAACGATAAACAATTACAGATTAGAGTAAGTAATATATGAGAGACGAATTGCGAGAGCTTATGGCACATTCAGGGAGTGGGAGTTTGGCGCGCGGGGGATGGACGAGTATCGAAATATCCTGCAACCGCGCAAGTGCTTCATCGGGTATCCTCAATTCATCCGGGAAAACGGCCGTAAACGATTGCAAATAATCGGTGAACGGTCGAAAACTACCGTTCACCGATAATTTCTAAACTGGTTCTAACTGGTATTAAGTCAAAAAGACCAATTCACAAATCTTCATAATGACCTGCACTTTTTTACACGCTATATTTAGCCACCCTGTGTTGTTTAGACACGAAAATAGTTGTGATCTTTTGCCAAAGCATTTCGAAACGGTTTCAAAACTGCAGGTAGAAGTGTTAATGAGCGGTAAACGGTCGATTTATCACCGTGAACGGTGCAAAAACGTTTTACTGTATGAATCAACGAAAGCGACCTCTTCTGGGGTGATATAGTGACAACAACACGTCACGTGGTTACTACCAGTTGAGAGACCACTGGTTCTCAAAGAACGCTTTCCAAGAAGCTTTAAGGGCGATTGCCCGTTGGCTTCCGAACATCATCGGACTCAGATCGTACACACCTTCGGAAGGGAAATTTGAATGGTTGGCTTTATTCTTACCGGTCATGGACAGTTCGCACCCGGCCTCGCAAGCGCTATCGCTATGGTCGCTGGCGACCAGCCCGCTTTTACCGTCGTTCCTTTTGAGGGCGACCAGGCTGCTTCCTACGGTGAGGATCTCCGCGCCGCTATTACCGCCATGCGCGAGGAGTGCGATGGCGTGCTCGTCTTTACCGACCTGCTTGGTGGTACCCCGTTCAACCAGGCAATGATGATTGCCCAGGATGTCGACAACGTCGAGATTCTGACTGGAACTAACCTTCCCATGGTTATTGAGCTTCTGTTCCTCCGCGGCAACGCAACGCTCGCCGAGCTCGGCGAGCAGGCCGTGACCGTTGGCCAGACGGGCATCACCGCCCAGACGGTCGCTTCCGTCGCTGGTGCCGAGGAAGAGGATATCTTCGGCGACGAGGACGGCATCTAATGGCCGATTTCGGAGCCAGTGTTCTGAGCTCCTCGGTCGCCCTTTTAGGCCTGCTTGTCATCATGGGCTTGATTTACACCATCTGGTCGCAAATCAACATGAAGAAGAAGCAGAAGTACTTCAAGGAGCTGCACACCGAGCTCAAGCCGGGTCAGGAGGTTCTTTTCGCCGGCGGTATCTACGGAACCGTCAAGGGCATCGAAGGCGAAAAGGTCCAGATTAAAGTCCGATCCGGTGCCGTCGTAGATGTTTCGCGTTACGCGATTCAGGAGATCAAGTAACTGTCGTCAGCAAATAACGAAAGGAAGCTGATCAACATGGCAGAACCCAACATTCTTCTTACCCGCATCGATAACCGACTGGTCCATGGTCAGGTCGCTACCCAGTGGAACTCCACCCTGGGCTCCAACCTTATCCTCGTCGCCAACGACGATGTGTCGACCAACACCATGCGCCAGAACCTCATGAAGATGGCCGCTCCCGCCGGCGTCGCTACGCGTTTCTTCTCCCTGCAGAAGACCATCGACGTCATTGGCAAGGCGAGCCCGCGCCAGAAGATCTTCATCGTGGCCGAAACACCGGAAGACGTGCTTACGCTCGTCAAGGGCGGTGTGCCTATAAAGAAGGTAAACATCGGCAACATGCACATGTCGGAAGGAAAGCGCCAAGTCGCCACCTCCGTCGCAGTTAACGACGAGGATGTCGCTGCGTTTAAAGAGCTGCAGGAATTGGGGGTGGAGTTGGAGATCAGGCGCGTTCCGAGCACGCCTGTTGAGGACACGAGCAAGCTCTTCTCGTAATCCTCATGATCCACGTTGTCAGGAATGAAACCCTGACATTCTGTACGTGAAATCCAAAGTGCGTACATACATTTTGAAAGGAGGAGCAAGATGGAATACTCGATCATCCAGGTCGCTCTGGTCTTCATCGTCACGTTCGTCGCGGCAATCGACCAGTTCAACTTCCTCGAGTCTCTCTATCAGCCCATCGTCACCGGCGCCGTCATCGGTCTTATCCTTGGCGACCTCAACACCGGTCTTCTCGTGGGTGGTACTTATCAGCTCATGACGATCGGCAACATGCCGATCGGAGGCGCTCAGCCGCCTAACGCCGTCATCGGCGGCATCATGGCAGCCATTCTCGCTATTGCTACGGGCCTCGAGCCCAACGCGGCAGTCGGCCTTGCCATTCCGTTCGCTCTGCTTGGTCAGCTCGGCGTTACCCTGGTCTTCACGCTTATGTCGCCGCTCATGTCCTCTGCGGACAACATGGCTCACAACGCTGACACCAAGGGTATCGAGCGTCTGAACTACTTCGCCATGGCTCTGCTCGGCCTGATCTTCGCTGTCGTCGTCACCCTGTTCTTCATCGCTGGCGCCACCATCGGTCAGACCATCGCTTCCGCCATCCCGACTTGGCTGCAGACCGGTCTGTCCGCTGCAGGCGGCATGATGCGCTTCGTCGGCTTCGCCGTCCTGCTCAAGGTTATGATGAACCGCGATATGTGGGGCTTCTTCCTCATGGGCTTTGGCCTCGCGCTCATCACCGTTGCCAACGATTCTCTGGCAACCCCTGCCCTGCTCATCCTCGCTCTCATCGGCTTCGGCATCGCTTTCTGGGACTTCCAGCAGCAGACCGAGCTGAAGGGTGCAGCTGTTTCTGACGGAGGTGACTTCGAAGATGGCATCTAATGAGTATGTGATCCCGGAGCACTACGAGGATCTCACTCCTGCTCCGCAGCTCGACCAGAAGACCCTCAACAAGATGGCTTGGCGCTCCTGCTTCCTGCAGGCATCGTTCAACTACGAGCGCATGCAGGCCGCTGGCTGGCTTTACTCCATCATCCCCGGTCTGGAGAAGATCCACACCAACAAGAACGACCTCGCGGCTTCCATGAGCCACAACCTGGAGTTCTTCAACACCCACCCGTTCCTCGTCACCTTTGTTATGGGTATCGTGCTTTCGCTCGAGCAGAACAAGGTTGACATCCCCACAATCCGCGCCGTCCGCGTCGCCGCAATGGGCCCGCTCGGTGGTATCGGTGACGCCCTGTTCTGGCTGACGCTCGTGCCTATCACGGCCGGCATCACCTCCAACATGGCCATCAACGGCAACGCCGCTGCGCCGATCATCTTCCTGGTGATCTTCAACGTCGTCCAGTTCGCTCTGCGCTTCTGGCTCATGAACTGGTCCTACAAGCTTGGCACCAGCGCTATTGACGCTCTGACTGCCAACATGCAGGCCTTCACGCGTGCCGCTTCCATCATGGGCGTCTTCGTCGTCGGTTGCCTGGTCGTCACCATGGGTGGCACCCAGATCAACCTCCAGATCCCCAACGGCACCACCCGTGGCCTCTCCGCTACTACCGTGATCGTCTCCGAGAAGGAGGCCGAGAACTTCACCGGTATGGAGGGCATCGATACCGAGACCGCTGAGGCCGGTACCATCGCCATGACCGATGAGGACGGCAACGCCCTCACCGCTTCCGATGCCGACGGCAACGCTGTCGAGTGCGGCGTCACCGATCTGGGCAACGGCATGGAGTCCGTTACCTACGGCACCGTCACCGAGGATCCGGTCAACTTCTCCGTTGCCGACACCCTCAACACCATCGTCCCGAAGCTCGTCCCGCTTATGCTTACGCTGCTGCTTTACTACATGTTCGCTAAGCACAGCTGGACCCCGACCAAGGGCATTCTGCTGCTCTTCGTCCTGGGCATCCTGGGCGCTGGCCCGCTTGGTCTCTGGCCGAGCATCTGGTAAGGCTCTAGCTTGAGGGGTGTGTCCCTACGCGGCTCACACCCCGACCCCTTAAGCCATGTGTATGTTAAAAGCCGCGTGCTCGAAAGAGCGCGCGGCTTTTGTTTTCTTGATGATTCGGGTGTTGCGGACTGATAATGCTTAACACCCTAGGTAGTTAGCCGAATTCGAGCAAAAGGGAGGATAGGATGGCGATCGGAGCGCGTAAGCAACCGCTGTACGATCAGCTGGTCGATATTCTGACCGAAAAGATTGACCATGAATATCGCGCCGGTGACATGATTCCTTCCGAGCGCGAACTTTCGGAGCGCTATGGTCTCTCGCGCACTACGGTACGCCTGGCTCTGCAGGAACTGGAACGTTTAGGACTGGTGGTTCGGCAGCACGGTCGCGGTACCTTTGTGACCGACCGTTCGGCAAAGGCAACCAATCTTATGCAGTCCTACAGCTTTACCGAGCAGATGCGCGCGATGGGTCGCGACCCCGAGACCACGATTCTCGAGTTTTGCGAGATGGAGGCCGATAAGAATCTGGCCGAGCATATGGGATTGCGTATCGGTGATCGCATTTTTAAGCTTAAGCGCCTTCGTTCTGCCGACAACATGCCCATGATGGTCGAACGCAGCTATCTACCGGTTCGTCAATTTCTGTCCCTAAAGCGACCGCTGCTGGAGCGCAAGCCGCTTTACGATGTGATTGAGCAAGACTTTCAGCAAAAGATACGCGTGGCTGAAGAGGAGTTCTATGCGAGCATAGCCCGTCCCACCGACGCCCACCTTTTGGGAATTGTCGAGGGCTCGCCTGTGCTCGATTTGGTCAGGACTACGTATAACGAGTCAAACGAGGTTGTGGAGTATACACTCTCGGTTGCTCGTGCCGATCAGTTTAAATACAAGGTTTACCACCAGCGTAGCAACTAGTGTCCACATCGTTTCCATATGGTGATTCTTTGCATTTAACTGGTTACTACCAGATAACCAACCGAAGTGTATAATTGCACGTCAGAGGATTACTTCTAGAGAGAGGTATTAGAAATGTTCGAGAAGAGTGTCGAGGAGCTCACCGAGCTCGGCGCCCAGATCACCACGGCCGAGATTGCTCAGCAGCCCGAGCTTTGGCGTGATACGCTCAACATCTATCGCGAGAACAAGGAGGCCATCGAGGCCTTCCTGGCCGAGGCTTGCGCTATGGGCGAGGGCCGTCTGTCCGTTGTCTTCACTGGTGCCGGTACGTCCGACTACGTTGGCGATACCTGCGCCCCGTACCTGCGTCACGCTGGCAACACTGATCTCTACGACTTTAAGCCCATCGCCACGACCGACATCGTGAGCGCCCCGCGCGACTTCCTGCGCGCCGAGGATCCCACACTCGTGGTTTCCTTTGCCCGCTCTGGCAACAGCCCCGAGAGCCTTGCCGCCGTTGCCGTTGCCAAGGAGCTCGTCCACAACGTCAAGTTCCTCAACATCACCTGCGCTCCCGAGGGCAAGCTCGCCGTCGAGTCTGCCGATGATCCCAACGCGCTGACGCTGCTCATTCCGCGCGCCAACGACAAGGGCTTCGCCATGACCGGTTCTTATTCCTGCATGACCCTGCTCTCCACCCTTATTTTCGACACTGCCTCTGACGAGCAGAAGGCCGAGTGGGTCGAGACCATCGCCAAGATGGGCGAGGAGGTCATCTCCCGTGAGCCCGAGATCGCCGATTACCTGGCTGGCGACTTCAACCGCGTGACCTACTTGGGTTCTGGCTCCTTCGGTGGCCTTGCCCAGGAGAGCCAGCTCAAGATCCTCGAGCTCGCTCACGGTCTGGTCGCTACTTCCTACGACACCTCCATGGGCTATCGTCACGGACCTAAGTCCTTCGTCGACGATAAGACGCTCGTCTTCGTGTTCGTCAACAACGACGCCTACACCCGTCAGTACGACATCGACATCCTCAACGAGATCGGTGGCGACGAGATCGCTCAGCACACCATCGCCGTTCAGCAGGAAGGTGCCACCGTCTATGAGGGTGAGTCCTTCACCTTTAAGGGCTACGAGGCACTTCCCGAGGGCTACCTTGCCCTGCCGTTCGTGATGTTTGCCCAGGCTATCAGCCTGCTCAACTCCGTGCGCGTGGGCAACACGCCCGATACGCCGAGCCCCACCGGCACGGTCAACCGCGTGGTTAAGGGCGTGACGATTCACCCCTTCACCGCTTAATCGCGTCCCCCCTGTAAGGGCGCCCGTCCGCTCATAACGGCGGGCGGGCGCTTTTTGTTTTACGTGAGCTGGGTATAAGCATCACCACAGTCAACTGCTTTAGAAGCAAGGAGTGCATATGAGCACGTACGCAATTAAGGCTGACAAGTTCTTCTTGCCGGCAGGCTCGCAACTGGGCGGCTATCTTATGGTCGAGGACGGCGTCTTTGGCGCCTGGCAGGCCGACGAGCCCTCTTGCGAGATTAAGGACTACACGGGATCGTGGATCGCACCGGGTATGGTCGATACTCACATCCATGGCTTCTACAACCACTCAACTACTGATAACGATCCCGAGGGCATCGATATCAGCTCGACTGAGCTCGCCCGTCGCGGTACCACCAGCTGGCTGCCCACGACGTTCACCGATGGCGTTGAGCAGATCAAGGACGCCTGCGCCGCCATCGCTCAGGCGGACGAGGGTCGCGGCCCCGACTTCTGCGGTGCTCGCATTCAGGGCATCTACCTGGAGGGCCCCTTCTTTACCATGAAGCACGTGGGCGCGCAGAACCCCGCTTATCTTATCGATCCCTCCGAGGAGGTCTTCGATCAGTGGCAGGAGGCTGCGGGTGGTCGCATCGTTAAGAGCGCCATGGCGGCCGAGCGCGACGGTGCCGCTGCTTATGCGGCTGCTCTGAACGCCAAGGGTGTGGTGACCAGCATCGGTCACTCCGACGCCACCTACGATGAGTGCATCGCCGCCATCAACGCCGGTGCCAGCTGCTTTACGCATACCTATAACGGCCAGCGCGGGCTGCATCACCGTGAGCCCGGTGTCGTGGGTGCTGCCATGTCCACGCCCGAGACCTACGCCGAGATCATCTGTGACGGCAAGCACGTAAACCCTGCCGCCATCAAGGCGCTGCTGCAGGCCAAGGGCTGGCAGCACACGGTACTCATCACCGACTGCCTGGGCTGCGGCGGCATGCCCGAGGGCAGCTACACCAGCGGCGGCATGGACGTCATCATGAAGGACAACCTGTGCTGGCTCGCCGATGGCAAGAGCATTGCCGGTTCGGTGCTCACGCTTGCCCAGGGCGTCAAGAACATCGTCGACTGGGGCATCGCCAGCGCCGATATCGCCATTCGCATGGCAACCGAGGTGCCGGCACGCTCCGCGCACATCGAGGATAAGTGCGGCAGCATCATGCCGGGTCGCGACGCCGACTTTGTCGTGTTCGACCATGAGCTCACCCTCGTCGAGACGTATGTTGGCGGCCAGAGCGTCGGCAACGCCTTTACCGAGTAACGAAAGAAAAAGACGGCGGGCCCGAATCTGCTCGGACCCGCCGTACGGGTTAAACGCTCAAAAGCACCTTTACAGTTACAGCTTGCTAGCGATTTTCTTTGCCGTACGCTTAACGCCGGCCACCAGGCCTCCTGCAGGATGCTCCTTCTCGTATGCTAGGCGCTTCTCGCGCTTGGCGTACTCTTCGACGATGATGTCTCCATACTCGTCTTCGATCTTGTCGAAGAAGTCGACGGCACCCTTAATTTCCTCAGCGGTCGGGTGCCCCTTTTGGACACCGCCGGTGAGTTTGAACGGCCCCCACGTATCAAAGCCGGGGCAGCCGTAGACACCCATAAAGATGGCCTGCCTCATGCGGCAGATGCCATCGATATCCTTGCCGTACCACTTGTTTTTGCCACCGTAGGTCATAAGGCCAAACACCTTGTCCTGCGGCTGCAACACGTTAGTGAGCACGCGTGCCATGTCCTTGTCGATCTCGGAGTAATAGATGCCCGTGGCGACACCAATCAGATGGTATTCGTGCAGGTTGGGATACTCGTTTTTGCCGAGTGTTTTCACGTCGAGGGTATCGATTTCGGGGTGCGCCTCGACGATGGCGTCCACGAGCTTTTTCGTATTGCCGTGGTGGCGTGAGGCATAAAGAATGATGGTTCGCATAAGAAGGCCTTTCAGCTGTAATTGCATCAATGTCTGTATGGTACCCCGTTACATGGCCGGGATACCGGACGCATCGATGAGCGTGCGGGTTTGTTCTATGGTTAAGATTGAAACGGGCGCTTGCGTGAAATAAAGCAGTTGTTCGAAAGGATGGGTAATGGAATACGCTCTCTCCAACGATTCGATTTCTATTAAGGTTTCCACGGCTGGTGGCTCGTTTACCTCGATTGAGGCCGGAGGTCGCGAGTACTTGTGGCAGGGTGATCCCACCGTGTGGCCCGGCCAGGCTCCGATTTGCTTCCCGATTTGCGGAGGCTTGCGCGACAACAGCGCCATGACGTTTGCCGGGCATCATGTAAAGCTCGCTCGCCACGGCTTTGCGCGCAAGCAGGAGTGGAAGCTGCTGAGCCAAGGCGAGAACGAGTTGGCTATGTGCCTGGCTTCGGAGGATAACGCCGCGCTGCTGAGCGATTATCCGTATCCGTTTAGGCTCGTCGCCCGCTATACGCTCGAGGACGCCGCCGTGCGCGTCGCCTACGAGGTGACCAACGAAGGCACCGAGGACATGCCGTTCTTTATCGGTGGGCATCCCGGCTTTAGGTGCCCGCTCGATGAGGGCGAGGCCTATACGGACTACGAGTTGCGCTTTGAGAAAGAAGAGGCTGCAGAGCTTTGCACCGCTGTCCCTTCGACTGGCTTGATTGACGTGGACAAGCGCTCCAAGAACCCCATGGTGGGGAAGACGTTGCCCCTGTCGCACGAGCTCTTCGATTTTGCGGAGACCATCTTTGACGTGCTCGAGAGCCGCCAGGTCACGCTTTCCAAAAAGGGCGAGGACAAGGGCGTTCGCCTGAGCTTTGAGGGCTTCCCATATCTCATTGTGTGGAGCAAGCCCGAGGGTGATTTTGTGGCAGTTGAGCCTTGGGGCGGCCTTTCGACCTGCTCCGATGAGGACGACGTGCTTGAGCATAAGCGTGGCTGCCTTGTCGCCAAGCCCAAGGAGACCGTCGTTCGCTCGTTCACGATTGAGATTCTGTAATTCCGTTTTGTCGACTCGTATCGCGAGGCACAAGGAGCCTGCGAGATAAGGAGCTAAAAATGATCCTCACCGTTACGATGAACCCGTCCGTCGATACACGCTATCAGCTCGATGAGCTCATTATCGACGACGTTAACCGTGTGACGCCCGAAAAGACCGCCGGCGGCAAGGGTCTCAACGTGGCCCGTGTACTGGGTCAGCTGGGCGACGACGTTGTGGCAACCGGTCTACTCGGCGGCCACATGGGCGCCTACATGGCCGAGCTCATGGATGCCAACGGCATTAAGAATGATTTTGTACCCATCAAGGGCGAGACTCGCATTTGCCTTAACATCCTCCACGCCGGCAACCAGACCGAGCTACTCGAGAGCGGCCCGACGATTGCCCCCGAGGAGCTCGATGCCTTTACCGCCAAGTTTACCGAGCTTGCGGGCAAGGCCGACGTCGTCACCATCTCGGGTTCGCTGCCCCGCGGCGTCGAGGCGGACTACTACGCCAAGATCACGGGCATTGCCGAGAACGCCGGTGCCAAGGTGCTGCTCGATACCTCGGGTGCTTCGCTCGAGGCCGCCCTTAAGTCCGAAATTAAGCCCGAGCTGGTCAAGCCTAACCTGACCGAGATTAACGGCCTTCTGGGCACGAGCTTTACCACCGACGATGTGGACGAGCTCCGCGCCGCGCTCGCCTCTGATGCCCGCTTCTCCGATATCCCCTGGGTCGTCGTGTCCATGGGCGCTGCCGGCTCCGTGGGCTTCCATAATGGCCGTGCATTCCGCGCCAAGACCCCCGATATCCCCGCCGTTAACGCTACGGGCTCTGGCGATTCGACCATTGCCGGCTTCGCGCATGCGATTGCTGCTGGCGCGGATGACGAGACGGTGCTGCGTACCGCCAACACCTGCGGCAAGCTCAATGCCATGGATCCCATGACCGGCCATCTGGTCATGGACCGTTGGGACGAGGTCTACAACGGCGTTGTCGTGACCGAGCTGTAAAAGCCTGGGCGTCGGCCCCGGCATTGCTTGCTAGCTCATGTCGACGACAAGTGCGGTAGCATTATGCTGGGGCGCGACGCCGAGTTTGTCGTGTTCAATCCCGACCTTACCCTGGTCGAGGCGTATGTGGGTGGCAACAGCATCGGTAACGCGTTTGCCGATTAGCCGCCAAAGAAGCGATCCGAGAGGGGATTTAGATGATTTACGGTGCATTGGGCGATATCGAGGAGTACCGCGGAATGCTCAAGGGCCTCGACGTGCTGATCGACTGGCTCGAGGAGAACGACCCGGCACAGCTCGAGGTCGGCAGCCATTCGATTTTGGGTGAGAAGGTCTTTGCGAACGTCATGTCTCCCACGACGCGTCCCGAGGCCGAGGCTCACTATGAGACGCATCAGCGCTATCACGACCTGCAGATCGACGTCGAGGGTCGCGAGGCCTTTAAGGTCGCCACGGGCAGCCTGACGCTGGTTCAGGAGTTTGACGAGAAGGACGACTACGATCTGGTCGATTCCGACGCTTCGATCGCCGGCGATCTTGCCGACGACAAGTTTGCGCTGTTCGTTGCCGGCGAGCCTCACATGCCCACGCTCGAGTTCCCGGGCGATGGCGCACAACCGATCAAGAAGATCTGCTTTAAGCTGCTTGCCGACGCCTACTGGGAGGAGTAGCGAGCTGCTCGGCTGAGTTGTTCGTCTGATGGCGTGATTCCCCTAGGGAAATCACGCTAGGACCCCGCCAAACGGGTTTTCCCTAGGGAAATCACGTTTGGCGGGGTTTTCTGTTTTTGAATAGGGAAGCCTCATTTATTTGCGAAGAACATCGGCTAGCCGCAGGATTGAAATCATCGACCGATAAGTGAGTTCCACTTTTTCGCCCGCAAGCAGTCGTTTCGAGCCAATCTCATCTAGCCCCACAAGCCGAGAAAACAGCGGGCCGCTCATCGTGCCATCGTCAATTGATTCCCTTATGGTCTTCAAAACGTCCGTATCATGAAGCGATGCCGAGCTGTAGGGGGCAACACGAGCGGAACTCTCAATTAACGACGAGACAAAAGGATGGAGATGCTTTGGACATAGTCCATCAAACACCACATCCCCATTGTCGTTCGAGCCGACCAGGCGCCAAGTATAATGATCGACCCAGTCATCCCCGTCATATATGGCGTCCATGAGCAACTTCCCGTCTAGAGAGAGAAACCTATTTGGACATCGGGGCGCAAGACCGCAATCCATATCGGACCTGCAGCAGCTCCAACCCAACGCACCACATAGGTTCCCTTTCGTACATGTGTATCAATCTGCTCTGAAATGCCGGTGAATGCAATTCCAGACCCGTTTGTCGGATAGCAATCGACGTATTTTTGTTTTCCGCTCACAACCTTGTATAGATATATCGTTCCAGCAAAAGAGAAGGGATCGTTCGCAATTTTGTCCGGAAGAACTTGCCACCTCAAAATCCCGCTACCAATATGGTCAAGCTTGACCGTTCCGCCGTCCCCCTCAAAAGTGGCAAGGGGATTTACCCCAGACTGGGAGTCGGCATCGCCCTCCTTAGCAGTTATCAGCAGGTTGCCCGTATAAGACTGCTGAGGCTCACCTTCAGGACAGGCAGCCTTGGCCCAAGAAGGGCCACTCAGGCAGAACAGTCCAAGCAGCATCAATACCAACAAAAGAAAACCCTTAGTTCTTTTCATCTATATCCCCAATGTCTCTCGACATTTGTATATTGTGACCATTTTAGATCTATATGGCCAATTCGAGCCCTCATCATGGCAATTGTTGCAGCTGGGTTTCTTTTCATTAAGATTTCACTTTGGTAAATCCCCGCCCCTAAGCATTAAACCCGAAGTCCACCGAGTGGGCCGCTGTTGACGTGGCGATGCTTGGATTGGCACACACGCACTCAAAATCGAAAACAAAAAAGCCGCCCGAAGGCGGCTATCTTGTGCAATGGAGCCAGCGACCGGGCTCGAACCGGTGACCCCCGCTTTACGAGAGCGGTGCTCTACCAACTGAGCTACGCTGGCGGCCATGTGGTGACGCAACTGAGGCGTCAACGGCTGTCTATGATACGGGACATCGCTCATCCGCGCAAGTGTTCTGACGGCTTTTCTCACTTTAAATGCACTAATATTAGAGGCGTGATGTCTGCAGTGCCCATTTGTTACTTGACCTGCTGTTGAGTTGGTGGTCGACGTCCCGCTCGTATGGGTCTCAAACAGAATGGGGCAGCCATGGCTCAACCCAAGATTCTTCTTACGCGTATCGATGACCGTTTCATTTACGGGCAAGACGTTGAGCTGTGGAACGAAGCCGTGGGTTCCAACCTTGTCCTAATCGTCAACGATGAGATCGCGGCGGATTCGCGCCAATGGGCACCAATGAGGGTGGCGGTGCCAGAAGGCGTTTGGACGCGGTTTTTCTCGGTGCAAAGGACTATCGACATCATTCATACCGCAACGCCGCGTCAATGGATCTTGATCATAGTGGCCTCACCCGCCGATGCGCTCGCGCTGGTTAAGGGTGGTGTGCCAATAACCAAGATCAGCATTGGCCATATGCAGGCAGGGGAGGGCAAGCGCTCTGCAACGCCTACCATTGCCGTAGACGATACGGACATCGCCGCCTTCAAAGAGTTGCAAAAGCTCGGCATAGAGCTAGAAATCCGCTATCTCCCCAGTTCCGCCCCCGACCCCATTGGCAATCTGTTCAACTGATCCCTTGGGGACGGAGGAAAACGGATCATTTTGCCCTTGCGAGGGACGCGCGCGGTAGCGCGCAGAGATGTGGTGTAAGAGGCGGGGAATGCCCCGCCTCCGCCCT
>CALJDJ010000077.1 GCA_938023705.1 uncultured Collinsella sp. | reverse complement strand
TCCTTCTTGTAGGTGCCAGCGACGGGGTGCTGGAAGCGGGTGGGGTTGGTGGAGTTACCGGTGATCGAGATGTCGACGTTCTCGTGCCACATGATGGCAACGCCCTCGCGGACGTCGTCGGAGCCGTAGCAGTTAACGGCAGCGCGGGGACCATCGGAGTAGGGGATGGTCTCGACGACCTTGAGCTCGCCCGTGTAGTAGTCGAACTGGGTCTTCACGTAGGTGAAGCCATTGATGCGGGCGATGATCTGAGCAGCGTCCTTGCCCAGACCGTTGAGGATAACGCGCAGCGGCTTCTTGCGAGCCTTGTTGGCGTTCAGAGCCAGGCCGATAGCGCCCTCGGCGGCAGCGAAGGACTCGTGGCCGGCCAGGAAGGCGAAGCACTCGGTGTCGTCGGAGAGCAGCATAGCGCCCAGGTTGCCGTGGCCCAGACCGACCTTGCGGTCCTCGGCGACGGAGCCGGGAACGGTGAAGGCCTGGATGCCCTCGCCGATGATGGCAGCAGCCTCAGAAGCGGACTTGGCGCCACGCTTGACGGCGAGAGCGCAGCCGAGGGTGTAGGCCCACTCAGCGTTCTGGAAGGCGATGGACTGGGTGTTGTTGACGATCTCACGCGGGTTGAAGCCCTTGTCGGTGCAGATCTGCAGAGCTTCCTCGAGGGAGGCGATGCCGTTGTCGGCGAGGCACTTGTTGATCTTGTCAGCGCGGCGCTCGTAACCTTCGAACGTAACAGTCATAGTTATTTCCCTCCCTTTCTACTCGTGAACCGGGAACACGCTGGCGACGGAGTGAGTCTCCTCGTCGGTGCGCGGGTCGATGTACTTGGCAGCGTTCTCCCACTGACCATAGTGGCCCATAGCGCCAGCGATGGCCTCCTCGGGGGTCTTGCCGGCCTTGACGGCGTCGGTGAACTTACCGAGGTTCAGGAACTCGAACGCGATGATCTCGTTCTTGTCGTTGAGAGCCATGCGGGTGACGTAGCCCTGAGCGAGCTCGAGGTAACGAGCGCCCTTGGCCTTGGTGCCGAACATGGTGCCGACCTGAGAGCGAAGGCCCTTGCCGAGGTCGTCGAGGGAGGCGCCCACGGGCAGGCCGCCCTCGGAGAACGCGGTCTGGCTGCGGCCGTAAACGATCTGCAGGAAGATCTCGCGCATAGCAACGTTGATGGCGTCGCAGACGAGGTCGGTGTTGAGGGCCTCGAGGATGGTCTTGCCGGGAAGGATCTCGGAAGCCATGGCGGCAGAGTGGGTCATGCCCGAGCAGCCGATGGTCTCAACGAGGGCCTCCTCGATGATGCCGTCCTTGACGTTCAGCGTGAGCTTGCAGGCGCCCTGCTGAGGTGCGCACCAACCCACACCGTGCGTAAGACCGGAGATGTCGGAAATCTCCTTAGCCTGGACCCACTTGCCCTCCTCGGGGATGGGTGCGGGGCCGTGGTATGCACCCTTGGCAACGGGGCACATGTTCTCCACTTCCTGTGAGTACTGCATGCCTCTCCTCTCTATCGTGTTGGCGTCCCGTCTGGGGGTCGTGGCTGGCGATTGCCGGGCGACCCTTCGAAAGGGACATGACATGCAGCCCCTATAATACCGCGAAATGCACGGAATATTCGGCGAACGGCTCAGTTTTCGTAGCGAGAAGCGCGGAACTTTCAATTGAAGCGATTTAACTCTATGTTCTGTGGTCGCGAACTTCTGTAGAGGGGGTCCGTCTTGGGCAGGCTTTTGGTCAGCTCTTGCAAGCGTTGCAGGGGTTGACCTGTTGCAACGGTGCCGTTCGCCGCCTGTTTACTGCCTTTGGCCGCGCGAGTGTATTGTTTTGCGTGAATGTTTTGATGGCACGCTTCAATCGTGCTGTATTTGATGGTGAGCGGATCCCGGGGAAGGGAGCGCCATGCAGCGCGTTTGGAGAACGGTTACCGGCTTTTACCATGTTTCGGCCCGTGGCATCGGAAAACAGATCATCTTTGAGACCGATGACGACCGGTGGGAGTTTTTGGAGCTGATGCGCAACTGCTGCCGCGAGGCCCAGGTGACGATTGTGGCGTGGTGTCTCATGAGCGACTGCGTGGATCTGGTGCTTTTGGATTACGAGGACAAAATGAGCGCAGCCATGCAGCGGCTGCTGTTGACGTATGCTCGTCGGTTCAATAAGCGCACTGGGCGCTCGGGCTGCCTATTTCGTGAACGTTTTGAGCGCCGCTCGCTCGATATCGACTCGCAGGTGATGGAGGCTGTTCGTTCTGTACACGCTGATCCGCAGGAGGCTGGCATCAGCTTAATCGAGCGTTATGCGTGGAGCAGCTTTGTCGAGTATCTACGGGCCTATGACAACGATATGACGAGGGGATTTTCCGACCCGTCTTGCGTGCTTGAGCTTTTTGGTTCTGCCAAGGCCTTTATTGCCTATTCGCTTTCGACGCCCGATGCCTGCGAGCCTGCGATGCCCGATCTGGAAGAGACGGAGTGGGAGCGGCACGCCTTTGCCGAAAAGCTGGCGAAGGGTCTCGGGGTTCCGCTCCACGAGGTTAAAGCCGCATCGTCGGCGCAGCGCAATATCGTTATTCTTGGATTGCATGATGCCGGATTTACGGTGCGTCAGATTGAGCGGTATACGGGGATTGGCAAAAGTACCGCTGCGCGCATCGTGCGCGCTCGTGCGCCAGCGGCGGTGCTGACTGGTGGAAACGTGGTGTAGGGTCGCCTGTGCACCGCAGCCGGGGTCGCCCATTCGCCACAACTATTGTTCTAAAAGCTTGGTACGGTAACTGCGCATCTAGATTTGCATAGAACGGTCGCCTTCATGCATATAATAACGGCTTAGTTAGGTTTAGCCTGTGCCTACCCCCGTCTACTCCGTGCAAAAAGCGGAGTATTCAGCATCGTGGTACTGTCGGCACCGTCGCAATCTTGAAACATACGGGCTCCGAAGCGATTTGTGCCTACCGATGATCCTCCGAAGCTCATGTTTGCGCCCCCTGAGACCTCGATGCTTGTTCTAAATCGCAATATAAAGGCGACTTGAGATGTTGATTAACACTTCCGATGCGTATACACACAGCTTGGCGTGCTGAATACTCGCAAAAATGCACGCCGCACCCTAGGGGACCCGTCTGTGGCAGACGCAAAGCGAACCGGAGTCCAGCGGGGCAGGACATGGGACGTTGCGTGGAGTGTCCGTGGCCCTGCCGCAAGCCATTGGTGCTGTGGAGAACATCCGTGTTCGCGGTTGGCCGTGCGTTTAATGACAGGCGGGGCGCCGGACGCGTGGACTGTGTGTGCTCGTTATAAAAAGCCGAGCCGCCCGTATCGGGGGGCTCGGCCATCAAAAAGCTTGGATTTGGGACATCCGCTACTGGTTAGCTTTGCCCTCGAGCATGCCGCCGAGGGTGCGCCAGGCGAGTTCGGCGCACTTGACGCGGGCGGGCATGTGCGAGATGTCCTGGAGCTGGGCGGCTTCGTCCAGGTCTTCCAGGTCCTCATCGGAGAGCTGCTCGCCGCGAATCATGGCGAGGAATAGCCCTGCCAGTCGGCGTGCTTCCTCGACCGTCTCGCCGGTAATGAGGTCGGCCATGATGTCGGCGCTGGCCTGGCTGATGGCGCAGCCGTGGCCGGTAAAGGAGGCCTCCTCGATCACGTTGTTCTCGACGCGCAGCTGCAAGGTGAGCTCGTCGCCGCAGCTGGGGTTGATGCCGTCGTGCTCGTGCGTGGGGGCATCCATCTCGTACTTATAGTCGGGGTGTGAGTTGTGCTCCATGAACGTGGTGGAGGTGTAAAGGTTACCCATTGAACGTACTCCAAACGTGATGCAGACCGGCGATGAACTTGTCGATGTCGGCCTTGTCGTTGTAGAAGGCTACGCTGGCGCGGCAGCAGGCGAGGTTCTCGACGCCCAGCCAGGTGAGCAGTGGCTGTGCACAGTGGTGACCGGCGCGGATGCAGACGCCGTCCATGTCCATGATGCTCGCGACATCGTGCGGGTGGATGCCCTTGACATTAAAGCTCACGACGCCGTGATGGTTGTCCCAGTAGATGGAGCCGATGATCTGGACAAAGTCGAGCTGCATGAGCTCGCCCATCAGGTAGTGGACGAGTGCCTGCTCGCGTGCCTGGATGTTTTCATAGCCAACCGTGTTGACGAGGTAGTCGAGGGCGGCGCCTGTGGCGAAGATGCCGGCGGCGTTCTGCGTGCCGGCCTCGAACTTCTCGGGGACGGGCGCCCAGACGGCGTCCTGCTCGGTGACCGAATCGATCATTTCGCCACCGGTAAGCATGGGCGGCATGGCGTTGAGCAGGTCCATCTTGCTCCACAGCACGCCGATACCCATGGGGCCCATGGCCTTGTGCGCGCTAAAGGCAAAGAAGTCGGCGCCCAGATCGGCCACGTCGACCGGCATGTGCGGCAGCGACTGCGCGCCGTCGACGACCAGATAGCCGCCATACTTGTGCACGAGCTTGCCGAGGTTCTTGACCGGGTTCTCGACGCCTAGCACGTTGGAGACCTGACCCACGGCCAGAATCTTGGTCTTGGGGCCAACCTTGGCCAGAACCTCCTCGGTTGTGAGCTGGCCGGTCTTGGTGGGGTAGAGGTAGACGAGTTTGGCGCCGGTCTCGCGGCAGACCTGCTGCCACGGGATCAGGTTGGAATGGTGCTCCATGATGGTGATGACGACCTCGTCGCCGGGCTCGAGCACCGTGGGTGCAAAGCTCTTGGCGACCAGGTTGAGCGACTCGCTCGTGTTGCGGGTGAAGACGACTTCGTTGGCCTGGGCAGCGCCGATGAGGTCGGCGATCTGCTGGCGGACCTTGGCGATGGCGTCGGTGGCCTCGACAGACAGCGAGTACAGGCCACGCAGGGGGTTGGCGTTCATGCGCTGGTAGAAGTCGCGCTCGGCGTCGAGCACGCAGGCGGGGCGCTGTGCGGTGGCAGCGCTATCGAGGAAGGCGATCTCGGGATGCTGCTGGAACAGCGGGAACTGCGCCTTGTAAGGGTTGGTCTCGATGTCGACGGTGGGCCAGCCGCGCGAAGCCTCGTCGCTGGCGTCGAGCTCCATGGGCTCGGGGGCGGTGCAGGTATCGCATTTAACGTGCTCGGTATCGATCATGCGAGCTCCTCTTCAAAGTTATCGATCAGGTTGTTGCCCAGGCGGACGACGGCGGCGCGGGTGTGCTCATCGGTGGCGGAAAGCGCGGCGTCCTCCAGCTTGGCGCGGATGAACAGGTCCTCGGCGGCGTTTTGGTCGAGGCCGCGGCAGGCGAGGTAGAACAGCTGCTCGTCGCGGACGTGACCGATCGTGGCGCCGTGGTTGCCGGCGACGTCATCCTCGTCGCAGAGGATGACGGGGACGGTCTTGTTGTCGACGCCCTTGTTGGCCAGCAACACGGTTTCGCGTTCGGTGCCGGTTGCGCCCTTGCAGCCGTGCACGAGGTCGATGGTGCCGCGGTAGACCTTCTTGGACGTGCCGGTCAGCACGCCGTTGGCGTCGATCTCGCACTCGGTCTTGCGGCCGCGATGGCGCAGCTCGTAGTTAAAGTCGCGCACCTGTTCGCGGGCACCCAGGTAATCGGTGTCGATCGTCACCTTGGCGGTGTCGCCCAGCAGGTCGCCGGCAAGGCCGGTGGCGCTGGCACCGGCACCCAGGACGGTGTGCTGCACGTTGACGCGTGCGCCCTCGTCCAGGAACAGGCCGGTGTCGTCGAGTGCGATCCAGCTGTCGTCGAGCGTCTGCGTGCAGGTCACGTTGACGGTGGCGTACTCGTGGGCGCACACGCGCAGCGCAGAACCCACGACGCCCTCGCCGGCAACGGGGGAGTCCAGGGCGATCTGCAGGTCGAGCGTCGACTGCGGATGGGCGACGACGTCGATGGTGGCAATCGCAGCCGCTGCGTCGACGCCACTCACGCGCACGGTAACCGTGGCGTGCTGGTATGCGGGCACATCGATGACGATGCGCTTGGTGGTGTGGTCGGCCAGGTAGGTGTAGGCGGCTTCGCCCATGCCGGTCTCGAAGGCCTCGGCAGGGGAGAGCTCTTCCTCGAGCTTGATGGCGCCGGCCTGGTAGACAGAGGTGGCGGGCACGTCGAGCTCGGTCTCGGGCGTGATGCGGGCGCGGTCGGCGGCGTCGCCGGGGGCAGCGGCGCGGCGCTCGGGGAAGCGCTCGACCATGGCTTCCATGGCGGCGTCAAAGGCGTCGGCGGCACCGGAGAACTGCTCGTCCAAGCCCTCGACCTCAACGGCCCCGGCGGGAGCGGTGACAAGCTCGTCGGAAAGCTCGAGCTTGGTCTGGTTCATCTTGAGCCAGCCCCAAGTGGCAGCAGGCATCGCATTAACCTGCTCGAGCGTGGTAGCAGCGGTGTTGGTTTCCTGTTTCATTATCCGATCGCTCCTTCCATCTCGAGCTTGATCAGGTTGTTCATCTCGACGGCGTACTCCAGCGGCAGCTCTTTGGAGACCGGGTTGGCAAAGCCGTTGACGATCATGGTGCGGGCCTCTTCCTCCGAGATGCCGCGGCTCATCAGGTAGAACACCTTGTCGTCGCCGATGCGGCCGATGGTGGCCTCGTGGCCGATATCGACGTTCTTGGCGCGGATGTCCATGGCGGGGATGGTATCGGAGCGGCTCTGGTCGTCGAGCATGAGCGACTGGCAGCTCACGGTTGCCTTGGAGCCCTCGGCCTTGGGAGTGGCCACGATTGAGCTGCGGAAGGTCTGGATGCCGCCGCTCTTGGAGATGCCCTTGGTCTCAACGGTTGCCGAGGTATCGGGCGCGTTGAGCACGACCTTGCAGCCGGTATCGAGGTTCTGACCTGCGCCGGCAAAGGTGATGCCGGTAAAGCTCGAGCGGGCACGGCGGCCGTTGAGCACGCTCATGGGGTAGAGATAGCCCACGTGGCTGCCGAAAGAGCCGCTGATCCACTCGATGTCGCCGTCCTCGTCCACGCGCGCACGCTTGGTGTTGAGGTTGTACATGTTCTTGGACCAGTTCTCGATGGTCGAGTAGCGCAGGTGCGCACGCTTGCCCACAAAGAGCTCCACAGCGCCGGCGTGGAGGTTTGCCACGTTGTACTTGGGCGCGGAGCAGCCCTCGATAAAGTGCAGGTCGGCATCGTCCTCGACGATGATGAGCGTGTGCTCAAACTGACCGGCGCCCTTGGCGTTGAGGCGGAAGTAGCTCTGCAGCGGGAAGTCGAGCTTGGTGCCTTTGGGCACGTAGACAAACGAGCCGCCCGACCATACAGCGCCGTGCAGGGCCGCAAACTTGTGATCGGTGGGCGGGATGAGCGTCATAAACTTCTCGTGGATGAGCGGCTCCCACTGCGGGTCGTGCAGGGCCTCCTCGATGCCGGAGTAGACGATGCCCATCTTGGACGCGGTGTCCTGCATGTTGTGGTAGACCAGCTCGGAGTCGTACTGTGCACCGACGCCTGCCAGGTAGCTGCGCTCGGCCTCGGGGATGCCCAGGCGCTCAAAGGTGTTCTTGATGTCGTCGGGCACCGACTCCCAGTCGTGCTTTTGGTCGGTGTTGGGCTTGACGTAGGTGACGATGTTGTCCATGTCCAGGCCCTCGATGGAGGGGCCCCACGTCGGGTCGGGGAAGCGGTTGAAGATCTCGAGGGACTTTAAGCGCAGGTCGAGCATCCACTGCGGCTCGTCCTTCTTGGCGCTGATCTCGCGCACGATGTCGGGCGTAATGCCGGCGTCGAGGCGCTCGAATCCCTCCTCGCCATAGGTGAAGTCGTAGAGGCTGCGGTCGATGTCCGCGACCTCGGTGCGGTTCTTGGTCATTGCGTCGCCCCTTTACGCCTGCTGCTCGGCAGCGGCGGCCTCGACCTTGGCGCGCTGTTCGGCGGCCTCGCGCTCGAAGGTCTCAAAACCGTTCTTGTCGATCCAGGGGATCAACGAGGCGTCGTCCTCGCGCACGATGTGGCCCTTGACCATAACGTGGACGCGGTCGACATCCAGGTGCTCCAGGATGCGCGTGTTATGCGTGATGATGAGCATGGAGCCGTCGCAGCTCTTGCGGTAGGCGTCCATGCCGTGGCTGACGGTGGAAAGCGCGTCGACGTCCAGGCCGGAGTCGGTCTCGTCCAGGATGGCGAGCTTGGGCTGCAGCAGCAGAAGCTGGAGCATCTCGACCTTCTTCTTCTCGCCGCCCGAGAAGCCCACGCCCAGCTCGCGGTTGAGGTAGGCGGTGTCCATGTTGAGCTCGGCCGCGAGCTCCTTGACGCGACGGCGGAACTCCTTGCCCTTCATCTCCAGGCCGGGGCGGCCGGCGATGCTGGCGCGTAAAAAGCTCGACAGCGGCACGCCCGGGATCTCGACCGGAGCCTGGAAGCTCAGGAACAGGCCGGCGCGTGAGCGCTTGTCGGTGGTGAACTCGGTGATGTCCTGGCCGTCAAAGACGATGCGGCCGTCGTTGACCGTGTAGACGGGGTCGCCCATGACCAGGTGGCCGAGGGTGGACTTGCCGGCGCCGTTGGGGCCCATCAGCACATGGGTCTCGCCGGCGGCGACGTTGAGGTTGACGTTGTGGAGGATGGTCTTCTCGTCCACGGAGGCGGTCAGACCTTCGATGGAAAGCAGCGGATTTGCGCTCATGCTGTCCCTCTCTGTATATGGTGTACTCATAGGTGTGCTAAACCCTAGGAATCTTCTCGGAATAAAGTTACTATGGGTTCGGCGTTAGTCAAGGGAAAACCCGACTAATCCACTCGACTTTTCAAATTCTGGGACAAAATAACCTGTTGTGTTTGTCCCACTTACTTAAGATTTGGGACAAACAAACTTGGTTATGTTGTCCCAGATGCAATGGGAGGGTAGGTATGCTCATTTCTTCCAAGGGCCGCTATGCCCTCCGGCTGATGATCTATATCGCGGCGCTGGGCGACGCCGAGGGCAAGATTGCCCTGCGCGAGGTCGCCGACCGCGAACATATCTCGCAAAAGTATTTGGAGCAGCTGGTTCGTCCGCTTATGAAGGCGGGCCTGCTTAAGAGCGTGCGCGGCAAGGGCGGCGGCTACATGATGGCCAAGGATCCCTCCGAGGTGCGTGCTGGCGACATCCTGCGCGCCGTCGAGGGCAGCACGGCTCCGGTGGCGTGCGATGGCATCGACAACAGCTGCGCCCGCAGCGATCTTTGCTCGACCGTCAAATTCTGGCGCGGTCTGGACGACGTGATCGAAAAGTACGTCGACGGCGTGACGTTGGCCGACCTTGCTGCCGTCCCCGAGATCAACTTCGACATTAAGCTGTAGGGCTGCAAATGACATCTCTCGACAAGGTGTATAAGCAAATTGAAGTTTTTGCTCGGGAATGTGACGCCGAGAAGGTTGTGCTGTTTGGTTCCCGCGCTCGAGGTGACAACTTGCCTAAGAGCGATATTGACATCGCCGTAGCAGGTTGCCGGGATTTCGGCCGGTTGTCATATTTGATCGAGGAGCGTCTTGATACTCTTTTAGATGTAGATGTCGTCAATCTCGACGAGTCCTTATCGCGTCAATTGCTCGATGAAATTGCCAGGGATGGTGTGATTCTGTATGAAAAAATATGAGAACTTTGTCAGCGCCTTGGCGAATCTTGAGGATGCGCCCAATCAGGATCTCAACAATGATTTTGTTCAGAGTGGTTTGATTAATAAGTTCAATCTTCAATTTGAACTGAGCTGGAAGCTCCTTAAGCGTCTGCTCGAGTATGAGGGCGCCACGCTTGCCGCGTCGGGGTCTCCTCGTGCCATCTTGAAGGAGTCCTACCGATTCTACGACTTTATTGATGAGGCGGCCTGGCTAGATATGCTCAAAGACCGCAATACGAACGTCCATATCTATGACAACAAGCTCGCTCAAGATTTGATTCAGCGCATCTTGAACGTATATATTCCCGCTTTTTGTCAGTTGAGGGACGGGCTGATGGAGCGATACGGCGAGCTTCTGATGGCGCCCGACGACCAGTTTGTTTAATTCCTTAAGATTTCGCGGAGGGTTGTTGCCGTTTACCGAGGGGTTGTTGTGCAACAACGGGCGAGCTGCAATACTTATTTTTATCTTTGCAAACTGCACTTTAACTACACCAATGCAGGGAGGATCTTATGCAGCCCAAGCATTCTGCGATTGTCGCGGGCCTGACGCTGGCGCTTTCGTTTGGCGCCGTTTCCGCGCCGGCACCCGCCGCTGCCGAGGAGCCCACGCCGGGCGTTGCCTCGGATGCGACCGATATCGATAAGGGTCTCTATACCCAGCAGTCCTTTTCGGGCGTGCTGAGGTCGGTCCAGGGCGTTTCGTTTGTTAACGTGACTCCCGAGATGAAGTACTTCACCAAATATGAGAGTCACGGCAACTATAACCAGGGCTTTTCGTACGGTGACGGTTATAACGCGCTGGGTTATTACCAGTTCGACCGTCGTTGGTCGCTCATTCCGTTTATGAAGCAGGCCTACAACTACAACCCCGAAAAATACAGCATGCTCAAGGATGCGATTGATCGCGGCAGCGAGATTTCCAACATGAGCAATGCCATGTACGAGAACGGCCAGCTCACCGAGTTGGGCCGTATTGCGCAGGAGGCCTTCCAGGGCGCTTATAACATCGATCCTGTTGAGTTCTCAGCTCTTCAAGATGCCTATGCGTACAACTCGTACTATGCGGTGACCGAGGCGTGGCTCAAGAGTGGCCTGGGCATTGATATTTCGGGCCGTGCCGATTGCGTTAAGGGCATGGTGTGGAGCATCACCAACATGTGCGGCACCGGTGGCTGCAGGGACTTCTTCCGTTGGGCGAATCTCTCCAACGATATGTCCGACCGCGAGTTTGTGACGGCGCTTTCCAACAGTGTGGTCAATAACGTGGCGACCAAGTATTCGAGCCAGCCCCAGTATCATGAGGGCTGGAAGAACCGCTACCGCAATGAGCTGAAGGACTGCTTGGTTTATATCGCCGAGGACGAGGCCGCTGCGACGCCCGTGCAGCCCGAACCTACGCCGGCGCCCTCGCCGACGCCTGATTCGAATGACGACTCGAGCGACGATGCCAACGATGACAGGATGGATGCGCCCTCGACCGGTGCTGACGGTGATGGCTCTGCTGGTGGCACTACCAACAACGGCTCTACCTCGAACGGTTCCGATTCAAACGGCTCTGCTGCGGGCGATTCGTCTTCAAGCTCTGCCGGCAATACGGACAGCGACGCTTCTGGTTCGACCGGCGCTGGCACCTCTAACTCATCCACCGGCTCGAGCGATTCGTCCATTGGCACCGGCTCTAACAACGGCTCCGGCTCTGACGCAACCCCTGGTTCCGATGCTTCCAAGGATGACTCGAATAAGGCGCCGGACGTTCCCGTTGCTTCGCCGGACAAGAAGCCTTCTTTCTCCGAGCAGCTTGGCTCTACGCTGGGCTCTTCGCTGATGGCTGGCGTCAATAACGGCTCGACCCAGAACAAGGGCAACTCTGATCAGGTTTCCACGGAAAAGATCGAAGCCGCAAAGGGCGACTCCAAGGACAAGGCTTCCGAGAAGACCGAATCCGATAAGGGTTCTAGCTCTGAGGAGAAGAGCGACAAGTCCGAACAGAAGAAGGACGAGGATAAGAAGTCTGAATCTGAGGAGAAGGACAAGAGCAAGGCCGAGGGCGAAAAGAAACAGTCCGAAGACGACGACAAGAGCGGTGCTGACAACCAGGTCCAAGAGCAAAATGACTCCAAAACGGTGACCACCACGACCACGACGACTACAACTACCAAGTCCTCGGGCGGCAACATGCCCAAGACGGGCGATCTGATTGTGATGGCGAGCCTTGCCAGCGCGAGCTTGGCCACACTGGGCGCTACGTCTATCGTAAGTGGTAAGCATAAGCTCGATCAGCAGAAGAAGGCTTCTGGGGAGGACGGCTCGGAGGAGTAATCTTCTAGATCGTTTTCTATAAGAGTTTGGGACGGGGTCCGGTGCGGCGGCATCGGGCCCCGTTTTTGTTGTGCAACGATTTGTTATGCCCCCTCGGGGGTCTGCTGCTACCGTTGCCCGAAACGTTTGCATGTCGATATTGTTGCGCTCTACCCGCTCGCTACAATGGGCATCGTGCTGCGTTAGAAGGAGAGTTTACGGTGTCTGAACAGGCGAATTATGGTGTTGCTCATGCGTTTGGCGCACGGTTGCTCAGTTATGCGGATAACGCAGCTCTGCCGGTTGATGTACACGACTTTTCCGATGCAATCAATCGGTGTTTACTCGTCGATAAGACTATGTTTATTGCCGATATATTGGACAGCGAAGCACCTGTTGCGGTTTGCTGTCGGCCCAAGGGTTTTGGCAAGAGCATGAATCTATCGATGCTCAAATGCTATTTGGAACGACCTGATCACCGGCGGCCGGATCGAAGCCCGTTCGTCGGCTCCCAGATTTGGCAGGCGGGCGGCGGTCACTATCGTGATGAGTACGCGTGTTATCCGATCATCACGCTCGACTTTTCAGCTGCCGCTGCGGGGCGCGACGCCGATGCTGCGGCGGCTATTCGCAGCGCTGTCGCGAACGAGTGCGCCCGATTGCTGCCGCTGCTTGCCGCACCTGATCTGTCAAGACGTGAAGTCCGTCTTATCGAGAGGGCGGCGCGTGGGGTGGCCAGCGATAAGGAGATCGATGCGGCGCTTGGCGTGCTTATCAAGCTGCTCCAGGCAGCTTTCGATGAGCAGGTTGTTCTTCTGATAGACGACTACGACGCGGTATGTCCAAAGCGTTTGGACGCTAAGGACGACGGTAGCGTGGATTCCCTAGAGTCGCTCAGCCGAATGTTGTTCGACACCATTGCCGATGCCGGCGACTCGTTGCGATTGACGTGTCTGATGGGCGAGCGCCCCGGTCATGCCGAGTTTGCGTTGTCCCAACGTGGGGTTTCCTATCGGTCGGCGACAGCGTTGTCGAGTTGGTGTGATCGATGGTTCGGTTTTTCGGACGACGAAGTCCAAGTGCTGTTGGATTGCATCGGTCGCAACGGCTGTCTGGATGACGCGCGTGAGTGGCTCGAGGGCTATCTGTTTGGTGGTTTTTATTGCTCGAGCCCGGAGCGCGTGGTGGACTACGCACAGCGCGATTGCGTCGCGCCCGTTCGGGCGGATCTGTATGGTTACGCCGACCGTCTGAGCGCATGCGTCGGTGACTGGAATCTCATGCGCCTGTCCGCATTGTTCGATTTGGTTGAGCCGCATGGGTTTATTGAGGCGCCAGTGCATGTGCATGCCGAGGAGGTCGATGCCGCCAAGCCCGAAGATATCTGGACTGCGCTGTATCTGTCTGGATTTCTTACGACGGACATGACAGGGCATTCGGAGGACGGCGCGTGCCTTCGTTCCCTGCGCCTGCCTAACAACGAAGTGCGTCAGGCGCTCCGTCTTGTAATTCTGGAATGGTTTGAGTGCGCCGTTGAGGACGTTGGAGTTATCGACTCGTTCCATGACGGGTTGTGTCGAGGAGACGAGGACGCTGTAAAGCAAGCTTTGAGCTGTGCTATCGGCGATCTGGGCATCGATGTGGACAAATCAGATATGACGACAGCCTATCATCTGGCGCTGCAGGGGCTTTGCTTTGGACTGTCCGGCTATTGCAATCCCAGCTCCAAGCGAAGTGGCGTCTCGGATCGCTGGGATATCCAGGTGATTCCCACCGGTCGGGTGTTTGACGTGGCCGACACGCTCGGCATGCTCGATGAGCGACCGCTCATTACGATCAACATGTTGTATGACCCTGGCGTCGATGCCCTGGGCCTGGAACTGTTAGCGGTTCAGGCGCTGCTCGACATAGAGCGCGACGGCATCGATGATATCCGCGTGCCGCGCCCCGCCGTCGGGCGCATGCGTTGGGGCTTTGGTTTTGACGGTCAGCGTGTTTCCGTGGTGTGTCAACGACTGTAGCGGCGGGCGAAAGCCCTTTACTACTCGGCGTCCTTCAGGGGCGGCATGGGCTTCCAGTTGGGATCCTTAACGATCTTGCGGGCGTCCTTCATGCCGCGACGCAGCGCCGGAATGCCGGTCTTAAAGCATTTGTCGACTGCTGCCAGACGAATGAACTCCTTGCAGAAGGTCGCGGCATTGCCCAGACGGAACAGCACGGGGTGGTAGTCGCCGTAGATCTGCATGTAGCGTGCCAGATAACCGCGGTTGCGCATGATGTAGTAGCGGTTGGTGTCGCTCGTGGAGTTGAGCTGGCGCTTGCCGGCGATATCCCAGTTAGAGACGGCGCGGGCGCGCTTGAGCACCACGTCGGCAACCACGGCGGCGGGGAAGTGCTGGCTGGCCACGTAGCCGTAGCAGGCATCGTCGCCGTAGATAAAGAAGCGCGCGTCGGGCAGGCCAATCTTGTCGACCACGCGGCGCGAGAACATGCCGCCCTCAAAGCACAGTTGGTTCATGGTGCGGTAGCCCTCGGGTCCCAAATCCCACTTGGCGATGGGGTTAGGGATGCCGAGCGAAAGGATGAGCTGGTACTGCCAAAAGAAGGCGCCGCCGTCAAAGTCCAGGCGCGAACCCTGAATGACGTCGTAACAGTCGGTCCACTTGGCCAAGCGCTCGATGCCTTCGGGGATGACGAGCACGTCGTCGTCCATCACCCAGAACCACTGGGCGCCCAGGTCGTAGGCGCATTTGGTGCCGGCGGAGAAGCCACCCGCGCCGCCACCGTTTTCAAGCTGCGGCGCGTATATAACGCGGTCGGTGCCACCCTGTGAATCGGGCTGGTCGGTGTCGATGCCCCACAGGTTGGCGAGGCGCTCGTTAAATGCGGTGCACATGGCCTCGGTCTCGCGCGAATTCTCGTTATCGACAATCACGATGCGCCAGGGCGTTGCCGTGAGCTCGGTCATGGAGTCGAACAAGTTGGCCAGGAGTTCCTGGCGCTTGTACGTGACGACAACGATGGCGAGCTTATCGATGGGGGCGGGAAGGGTTGAAGGCATGGGGCAATATATCCTTTCACGCGCGGCGCGCGAGCGCTGCGCGGAAGCTATCGAATACGTCCTTGGGACTGTCCTATTGTAAAGGCTCGGCGCACCTTGACGGCAAGCTTTGAATAAAACGCAGGAACCTGCTACGGGCCCGCCGCATGACGTGCGGCTACTTTGCCCGCAAGAGGCTCCATAGATTATATAAACGTCCGCTGGCGCGCTGACCCTTTGATACCATGAAACGACAGGTATTTCCTAAGGAGCACATTTGTCTACTAACGCCTCTGGCAGCCCTGTTCTGTCGCTGCTTATTCCCATTTACAATGTTCAGCGCTACCTGCGCGAGTGTCTCGATTCCGCCCTGGCGCAGACGCTCAAGGATATTGAGATCATCTGCATTAACGACGGGTCGACCGACAACTCGCCGGCGATTATCCGCGAGTATATGGAGCGCGATGGGCGCGTCAAGATGATCGACAAGGCCAACAGCGGCTACGGCGACTCGATGAACCACGGTCTGGAGATGGCGCGTGGCAAGTACGTTGGCATCTTGGAGTCCGATGACTTTATGGCGCCCGACGCACTCGAAAAGCTTGTCTCGGCCGCCGATAGCAATAATGCCGACTTTGCGAAGGCGAACTTTGATTTCTACTGGTCTAAGCCCGAGGAGCGCCGTTCGCTGCACGAGATGTTTAAGGCAAGGGATTGTGGCAAACCGGTGCATCCCAGCAATACGACGCAGTTCTTTAAGCAAAAACCGTCGATTTGGTCGGCCGTGTACCGTCGTGATTTTCTTGAGCGCAACGGTATCAAGTTCCTGCCGACTCCGGGGGCATCCTTTCAGGACACGTCATTCGCCTTTAAGGTGATCGCGTGCGCCGATAAGGCTGTTTACCTGCATGATGCCGTGTTGTCGTATCGCCAGGACAACGAGAATTCCTCGGTCAATTCTTCGGCTAAGGTCTTTTGCGTCAATACCGAGTATGCCGAGATTGAGCGTTGGATTCGAGAGGATTATGCCCGCGACCACGCAGGTGATGACGTCGCGCGCATGCTCAAGTTCAATCAGCTCATTAAGTACGATTCGTATATGTGGAACTATGTGCGCTTGGCGCCTAAGTTCTATAAGGAGTTCCTGGTGCAGATGGCCAAGGAATTTCAGGCGGCCTTGGACGCGGGGGAGTTTTCGCTTGACAATCTCAAGCCGTGGAAGCGCGCGAATCTCGCTGCCATCCTCAAAGATCCTGAGGGCTGGGTTGACGAGCATCCGAGCTTTGCGACGGATGGTGCCTTGGGGCGTGCTAAGTATTACGCCTCGGTTGGAGGCCCAGGCGTGGTCGCCGCCTTCCTCATCGAATCGCTGAGGGGGTAGGTCGGCATGGGAGAGGCCTCGGGTCCTAAAGCTACCATTGTCGTCCCCGTTTACAACTCTGCGCGCTCCATTCAGCGATGCCTCGATTCGCTGCTGGCTCAGTCCGAGCGCTCGATTCAGGTTGTCTGCGTCAACGACGGTTCGACTGATGATTCGTTGAACGTGTTGCGCCAGATCGCGCAGGCCGACGATCGCGTACTGGTGATTGACCAGGAAAACGCGGGCGTCTCGTGTGCTCGAAATGCCGGTATCGATGCCGCCGAGGGCGAGACCGTCTTTTTTGTGGACGCCGACGATTACATCGATGTCCAGACGGTCGAGCGTGTGCTGCATGCCATGGAGTCTGCAGATGCCGAGGCCGCCGTTTTTGGCGGCGTCTGTGAACCTGCCGATGCTGCCCCCAAACGCGTCCATCAACTCATGAGCCCCAAAGCTGGTACCTTCGGCGCCCGTGATTCCCAACTGCTGTTCCATTCGAATGCGCAGCCCTATGCCTGCCGTGCGGCTTTTTCGCGCGAGCTGCTTAATCGCGAAGGCATTCGCTTCGCCCCCGGTTTGGCTTTGGGCGAGGACGTCGTCTTCCAATTTGCGGCTTATGCGCTTGCCCGCAAGACCGTTGTCATGCCGGACAAGTTCTACCACTACGTGATGGAGAGCGAATCGGCGACGCACGAGTTCAACAGTGCCGAGGCTCGCGCCAAAAAGCTTGACGCCCACATGAGGATGCTCGAGGAGGTCTTGGAGGACTGGTCGGCCTACGGTCTTTTGGACCTGTGTCCCGGTGAGCTGATAACTTGGTTTTTGGACCTCATTGTGTTCGACCTGGCGCGCTTGGATGCCGATGACTTCCATCGCGTGGCGGCTCGCGTCAACATGGATCTCACGACGTTTTTGGGAACGGAGTGGGCGGATATGCCTGCTAAGGGCGCCGTTCGCCGTGTTGCCCACAAGCTCGTTGCGGCGACCACGGGCGTTTCGATGGCAGACGCCACGCTGTTTTATCTTTCGACTCGCGGTCTCAAAGCCTGCCTGGAGCGCTTTCTCTAATTCCAAGCGCTGCCGCCCGCCGCAACTCGGCTGCTAAAATAACCCTGTTACACGCTATTCAACAGGAGGTTCTCTTGCAGAACTCTGATACCCCTAAAGTTTCGCTGCTTGTTCCCATCTGCAATGTTGAGCGCTACCTGCGCGAGTGCCTCGATTCCGCCGTGGCGCAGACGCTCAAGGACATCGAGATCATCTGCATCAACGACGGCTCCACCGATAGCTCGCCAGATATCATCCGCGAGTACATGGAGCGCGACCCCCGTGTAAAGATGATCGACAAGGCCAACAGCGGCTACGGCGACTCGATGAACCGCGGCCTGGAGATGGCGCGCGGCGAGTACGTGGGCATCCTTGAGTCCGACGACTTTATGTTTGAGGATTCGCTCCAAAAGCTGGTCGCCAAGGCCGATGCCGAGCATGCCGATGTGGTAAAGGGCGACTTTTACCTGTATTGGTCCACGCCCAGCGAGCGCCGTGAGCTGTTTGGGATCATCGACGAGCATATGACGGGCGCCGCGTATCGCCCCGTCGATCGTCCGGGCATCTTCTACCGCAAACCTTCCATTTGGTCGGCTATCTATCGGCGCGAGTTCCTCAACGACAATCAGATTCGGTTCCTTCCCACGCCGGGTGCTTCGTATCAGGATGCGGGTTTTAACTTTAAGGTCTGGGCATGCGCCGAGCGTGCCGCGTTTATCGCGGACCCCATTTTGTGCTATCGCCAGGATAACGAGAAGAGCTCTGTTAATTCGCCCAACAAGGTGTTTTGCGTGTGCGACGAATATGCCGAGATGCAGCGCTTTTTGGATGAACGCCCCGAGCTTAAGGCTCAGCTTCAGGGCATTTTAATGCGCATGAAGGTCGATACGTACCGTTGGAATGATGAGCGCCTGGTCGATGAACTGCGCGAGCAGTTTTGGGAGAAGGCCTCTCCCGAGCTCAAGGCCGACTGGGATGCCGGTCGCTTTGACCTGTCGCTGTTCGATCCGCGTGGCGAGACCGACTTGCGCCTGATGGTCAAGTCGCCCCGCGCCTATATTGATTCGCGCTTTGGCTTTAAAAAGCCGGGCAAGATCAATACGTTTAAGCACTACTTTAAGATTGGCGGGCTGCCGCTGGTCTGGCGCGTGCTGACGTATCGGCGCACCTACGGTGATAATCCGCACCCCGATGACGTTCCGGTCGCACAGTAGGAGCACTTGACTATGGCTACCCCCAAGATTTCCGTTGTCGTTCCCATCTATAACGTGGAGGAGTGCCTGGCCTGGTGCCTGGACTCCCTGCTTGCGCAGGACATGCCCGATTGGGAAGGCGTGCTGGTCAACGACGGCTCGCCGGACGGTTCGCGCGATATTGCGGCTGCCTATTGCGAAAAGGACGCGCGCTTTAAGCTTGTCGATAAGCCCAACGGTGGCCTGTCGAGCGCGCGCAATGCAGGTATCGCCGCGTCCACGGCTCCTATCATCGCGTTCTTAGATTCCGACGATCGCTTTACGCCCGATGCATGCCGCGTGATCGTCGATGCCTTTGAGCGCGAGGGCTGCGACGTTTTGACCTTTGGCGCGAATCCGTATCCGCTGGAGGCGGGGTATCCGTGGCTTAACTATGTGCTGAGCCCGCGTGATGTGTCGTTTGTGGGCTATAGCTCCGACCTGCTGTTTAAGGAAGCGTCTCGCCCCTTTGCATGGCGTACCGCCTGCAAGCGCGAGTTTTTGCTGGGCAACGGGATCGTGTTTGCCGAAACCGTTAAATATGGCGAGGATCAGGTCTTCGATTTTGCCGTGTACGGTCGCTCGCGCAAGACCGCGCTTATCTCGAACAAGCTGTATAACTACCGCGTGGCGCGCAAGGGTTCGCTCATGGACACCATGCGCTACGACGACGAGACACGTCTGCTGGAGCACGTGAAGATTTACTCCGCGGTGCTGGCTGACTGGCAGCGCGACGGTCTCGATGTCCGGCATGCCGATGACCTGGCATATTTCCTGTGCGATCTGGTGCTGTACGACGCGCTCAGGTTGCTGGGCTCGGACTGCGGCAAGGTGTTTGCTGCCGTCGCCGCGGCTCTTGACGGTTCTGCCGTGGGCAGCGATGCTGTGCTCGCACAATGCGCTCCTTCTGTTTCTGCTATGGTGCGTGCGGCGCTTACCAGCAAGGCCCCCAATGCCCGTGCATGTAAAAAGCTCATGTTCGATTACGACGTCTTGAGGTTTGGGCGCCTGGGTGCCTGCAAACGCATGGCAGCGAACGCCCTGGGAAAGCGAGAAGTGTAGATGAGTATCAAGCGTTTGGCGCTTTGCCGCAGTCAGGGCCGTCTGTTTGTGCTGCTTCGTTTTGCCGGTCAGGATGTCGCCGCGCTTATTGAGCGGGAGGGTTCTCAAGCGTTTGCCCATGCGACGACGAGCGGCTCTTGTGTGCCGTCGCTGGTACTCCCGGTCGATCATGGCCGTGTGCTGGCGCTTTGCCCTTCCGTTTCCGATTACGAGCGTGAGCTCGCCGTCTTGGTGCTTCCGTTTTTGGATGGCTCGTCGATGGATGTCGTTTTTGTATTCGGTGGCCAAAGGTTGGGCTCTATTCGCCTCGATAGCCGCGTGGCCAAGCTGGAATCCAAGATTAACTACAAAGCAAAGCCTGCGCTGTGTGCGCTTATCCGCGATGCGCAGCGTGGCGAATGCTGCGGTCGCTACGAGATCGATGCCATTCGCTATTTGCCGGCAGACGCCGGCGCGGTGTGGCGCTATGAGGTCACCTGGGCGGGAGACCCCCAGTGCGCACCTGAGCTTCAGATCTTCGATACGCATATGAACGCCATCGATGTTACCGTGCATGTGTTTGAATCGCAGGTCGATGTGCCGCAGCGCAACGGTTGCCGCGTCAACGAAACGTATCTGAGCGTTGAGGTGCCTCAGGATATACGAGATTTTGTCGCGATTGTGAGCGATCCCACAGAGCAGATCCAGAGCGGGTTTTGCGCCATGGATGGTCGCCTGTACAACGGCATGGTCGATGACAGTTGGAACCGCATGAAGGACGCGCGTGCAGACGACACAGCTTATCGACGTTGGTTTGAACAACATCGCGCAAAGCCGGGCGATTTGGCGTGCCAGCGTGTCGCTTCGGTGGCCTTTGCACATAGACCGCTCGTGAGCATTGTGGTGCCGTGCTACAAGACTGATCTGGTCTACCTACGTGAGCTGCTGGACTCGGTGCTGGCCCAGAGCTATGACAACTGGGAATTGCTGCTTATGGACGCCTCGCCCGAATGGGATGCGGTGGCCACTCTTGCGACAAGTGCTAACGACGAGCGCGTTCGTCGCATTGAGCTGCCCGGCAACGGCGGCATTGTGGTCAACACCAACGCAGGTATCGAGCAAGCGACGGGCGACTACATCGCGTTCCTGGACCATGACGACATTCTGGAACCGGACGCGTTATTCCGGTATGTTTCCGCGCTGAATAAGGCGGCCGAGGGCGAGCGCCCCCAGGTCTTGTTCTGCGACGAGGACATGTTTCAGAAAACGGGGGAGTGGGGCCAGCCGGTCTTTAAGACCAAGCTCAACGTCGACCTGCTCTATAGCCATAACTGCGTGACGCATTTCCTGATGGTGGAGAAGACACTTATCGATCGTATTGGCATGTCTCCGGAAGATGTTGCGGGCGCCCAGGACTACGACCTGACGCTCCGCTGCCTTGCAGCCGGCGCGCGCTTTGAGCACGTTGCGCATGTGCTGTATCACTGGCGCGTGCATCCGGGATCGACCGCCGATGGCTCTGCCGATAGCAAGCCGTATGCCATCGAGGCCGGGCGCCTTGCGCTGCAGCGCCACTTTGATTCGTTGGGCGTTCACGGAACGGTCGAGGAGACCGAGACACCGTTTGTCTACCGCATGCGCTATGCGCTGCCAGAGCCTGCGCCGCTGGTGAGCATTGTGATCCCCACCAAGGATCACATTGAGACGCTCGACGCCTGTGTGATGTCGATCGCCCAGAAAGCCACGTATGCCAATTACGAGATCGTCTTGGTGGAGAACAACAGCGAAGCCCCGGAGACGTTTGCATATTACGAAACCCTGCCGGAACGCGTGGCTGCTGCATCCGAAGGCAAGGGCATCGCGCGCGTTGTGTACTGGCCGGGCGAGTTCAATTACTCCAAGATCATCAACTTTAGTGTTGAGCATGCCAAGGGCGATTACCTGCTGCTGCTCAACAACGATACCGAGGTCATAAGCCCCGACTTTATCGAAGAGATGATGGGCTATCTGCAGCGTCCCGATGCGGGCGTGGTGGGCGCCAAACTCTACTTTGCCGATCATCTGGTGCAGCATGCCGGCATTTTGGTTGGCGTGCGTGGCGCACTTGCCCATGCCAACCAGGACTTCTCGGCAAGGCGTGAGGGCTATCTTGCCCGCGCTGTGCGCCCGGGCAACTTTAGTGCCGTGACGGGCGCCTGTCAGATGGTGCGACGCGACGTATTTGAGCAGGTCGGCGGTTATAACGAGGAATTCGCCGTCGGTTTTAACGACGCTGACTTTTGCCTTCGCGTGTGGGAGGCCGGCTACCGTACCATCTTTACGCCCTATGCCGAGCTGTACCACTACGAGTTCACCTCGCGCGGCAGGGAAGAAGCCAACGAGGAAAAGCTGCGCCGCTGGAAGCGCGAGCAAGCGCTGTTCATGCAGCGCTGGCCTGAGTTTTTCTTGACGGGCGATCCATGGTTGGGGCCGAACCTATCTGCCGAGAGCGAGTACTTCTCGCTATAGTGCGAGGTGATGTGGAAATCCAGCATAGGGCGGCGGCGTGCCATGATGTATTTGCATGAGCGTCCGGCTGTTTATTAGGTATTTACAGTTAGGATAAAATTAGATTTGTTATTTCATCAAATACGCTGGAGAGCGCAATGAATAGTCCTATTCGTCAACAAGATATGTGCGATCAAAAGCCTTGGCTTACTCCTTGGGAACAAGTCTCCCATCTTAAGAGCAAGGGTGTCCGTTTCCGCTATATGAGCGAGGCAGAGGCGGTCGAGTATCTGACGAAGAACAACAATTACTTTCGCTTGCGCTCGTACCGCACCGGATTTCCAAAGGTTTCTGATGGAAAACGCAAGGGTGAATATGTCAACTTAGATTTCAAGATGCTTGTTGACCTTTCGATTATTGATATGTTGCTTCGAAACGAGATGATTTCGCTCACTCTTGATATTGAGCACTTCTGCAAAGTTGACTTGCTGGGCAGGATAGAGCAGCATGCCGAGGACGGTTACGAAATCGTTCAAGACTATTTAAGCGAGCAGGATACATTTGATAGCAAGGGGAATGTGACCAACTGGGTCAAAAAAGAGATTTCACGTTGTGAGTCGAGTGCCTATTCTGCAGGCATTCTTGCAAAATACAGTGGTTTTAATATGCCTGTCTGGGCCTTTCTGGAAGTTATTACCTTTGGCGCCTTTAATTCATTCATTTTGTTTTGCGCCAAACGGTTTGACGATGATGAGCTTCGCGATAGGTTTTATTTGCTTCGCGTGGCAAAAGATCTCCGCAACGCGTGTGCTCACAATAGTTGCATTCTTAATGGTCTTGCTTCGGGTGAGAATGCCCGAAGGGCGAATAACGGTGTTATGAAGGCATTGAGCAAAATAGATGGGATTGGCTCTTATCAGCGTAAGGCAAGGATGAGCAATGAGCGAATACGCCAGATTGTCACAACGCTATATCTGCACAAAGAGGTGTCGTCTAAAGGCGTTATTAAGCACAAAGCACAATCGCTTTCCAAGTTTATTTCTAGGGCAAATCGCAACATCAACTACTATAAAGGTGCGGAGGTCATAACTTCCTCCTTCTCGTTTTTGTCGAAAGTGATCGGCGCATGGTATTTCTGTGACGCTGAAGATATGCCTTCTTGCGATTCCTAGGCATCTGGTGCAAAATATTTTCCACTTCGAAAAGCGGTTCGGCCGTTTTGCAAGGGGGCTTCTCTTTATGGGACGCCCTCTATTTTTTTATGCCGCGCAAATCGGAAGATATTACGTTTTCGGCTACTGCTTTTTTCAATCCCCAACGGTTGTAGATCAATACCTACCGCTCGCACTTGTTGCTTAACAAATGGCGAGGTTGGTGGGCTAAGTTAGTGACAGTGTTTTGTTGGAGGAGGGCAAATGCCCTATGCCGAGCTGTGCCACTACGAGTTCACCTCGGGCGGCAGGGAAGAGGTCAATGAAGAAAAACTGCGCCGCTGGAAGCGCGAGCAGGCGCTGTTCATGCAGCGCTCGCCGGAGCTCTTCCTCAACGGTGATCCGTGGTTGGGGCCGAACCTATCTGCCGAGAGCGAGTACTTCTCGCTTTAGTGCGAAGTAATGCCAAGTTCCGGCAAAGTATCCTCAAGAGCTGCAAGAGCGGTGGGGTTCAAGTACTCCTCGTTCAAGCGGCTCTTATCATATCGAAAACGTGCGTCAGGAGTTCTCCCTTAGGCATTTTGCGGCTATAGGGACAAGGTCGAACATCGTGTGAACGACATCACCCGTGTTTGCAACGGTTGCCGTGAACTTGCCGTTTCCAAAATCCATCAGATGGTAGAGGTTGATTGTCAGATCATGCTGTGCGGCGATTCTCAGAATCCAGTAAGCGCAATTGTCGCCACAGGTTGTGGCGTTGTATATGTTCTGAGGCATGAAGTGCATGAGCAGCAGCGTCTTGGTGCCTCCCGACAGCCTTTCAGGAGGGATGATGCCTAAGATCTTGGTGTTTATTGCGCCGGGTCCAACCACGCCGCCCTTATCAATGGATTTAATAATTCTCTGCGCAAAAGCATCTTGAAACCATTCGGGCGAATAGACGTTATCGAAGTAAACCGACGTATTATAGATAACGTTTTCCATATCACCATAGTGAATTGTTAGCACGCTGGCCCCTTCGACTTACTGGTTTAGCATTTGGTAAGATTGATTGTATCGCAGCGTATGAGACTTACGATATTTGCTGGTAACGCATGTGATTGATAACTATTGATAAACAAGTCTTGTATTCAGTGCCTGTTTTGTTTGTCCGTGCTTGAACCCAAGTTGCTTTGAAGGCCTATATTTTAGAAAATAGTCCACGAGCTAAGCTTCGTGTGGCGGCACGTAAAAGCTGTAGTGTGCTTGGGCAGGTAAAAAGTCCAAGACGATTAGATATCCGAGAGGATATCGAGCCCGCACCGGGGAGATAAGGTGAGTCCGCGCCGGGGACTATAATTCCGGCGACAACTAGGTTTCCGTGAGGATGCCGCGGCTGACAGCCAGCAGAAAACCGCCTCTTTGATTATCAGCCGGGGTTATCTCGGCTTTTTTGATTGGGACGGTTGTTATATTGCTGAATCTTTAAGGGACGAAGATTGTTTTTCAAAGGCCCACGATGTGCATCTGGTCACTCATATCTTTTCGAGACGGTACGATAAGAAGCTATATGATTCTCTCTTGTTTAAAGATGGTGAGTTCGATGATTCCCAGATTCCAAGAACTATTAGGTCTCTCCTAGATCCCTCTCTTCTGCTCATTAGAAGATTCAAAGACGCGTGCGAGCGTTGCTTACTGGTGTTTGATTCATGAAGATCACGCTCTGCTTTTCTTGAATGCGTTAGCCAGGTTTCACTGTCGATGAAGCCCCAGACGCCTCTGATGCAAGCGAAACATTGGGGCATTTTGCTGTATTTCGCGGCTGTGTACATGCTTTCGTCGTCCGCCACGTGCTTAAACGAATTGCGTGTTTCAGTGGATTTTCGTGTCACTTGCACTTGCGCTGTTTGGGGCGCTGCCAATTGCTTCAAAAACTAGAGCTAACACTGTGTCCATGGAAGGACGAAAAAACAAAAGTTTGCTGAGAATGTAACCTGCTTTTTATAAGAGCAGGTTTCTGTCTGCCTTTATAACAATTCCCGCGCTTCGAATAACTGGACTTCCGATGCAGAGGGGATTGTAAGATAATCTTCTCTTAGTAACATTATTTGTGACGGGGGATTCGATATGAAAAAGGCATTGCGTGCCTCAACAGCTTTTTCTCTTGCTGGTCTTTTGGCCATTTCACCCTTGATAGGTCCTGTGACTGCTGTCTACGCTGTGAGCAACGTCCCGTCTGCGGACGCTGCCGTGGACGTTGCGACTGCAGACGATGATGGCGTGGCCTCGCGTGATGCGGGTTCTGTCGATGTCGACGCTGCTGAGGATTCATCGCCGGCAACGAACGTTGACGAATTGGCTGATGAGGATTTTGGCGTTGATGTATCTGAGAACCATCAGCAGGCTGAACCGGTCGATTCCTCTTTCCAATATGTATATCTTGCCTACCCGAGTCTTCCCGGCGGGACTGATCAAGTTGTCGCCTTTGCTACTCCCGATGACGGCGACACCCTTGCTTCCGCAATGCTTAACTATGTAAGTGCCAATGGAGTACAGGGAACCACGGTTGCATCTGAATCAGCTGGTAATTCGGCTGCTTTTGTATTTGGCTCGACGTTGAAATCCAATACTTATTTTTTGACTTCGATAACCTACGTTTTGCAGGGTGATGGCACTGAACATGTAGTGGATCTCTCTGACAGGAATTATTCGTTTACGGTTGTTGATAGCTCCGTGAGCTCCGAGGGCACTTCTGTTTACTATGCGGACGGCGATGGTAATGCCGTTGAGGCCCAGTCGATTCAACAGGCATTGGAATGCGCTGATTCGCCTGATGGCATATCTACCTACGCTGAGCGCTCCGCGCGCAATGTTGGGGTGATTGCACTTGATGCCGGTCATGGCGGAGTTGATTCCGGCGCGCAGGGAAATGGCAAGAGTGAAGCCGACCTTACCTGGAAGATCATGACAGCCTGCAAAAATAAACTTGAAGCTTACGGCTTTAAGATCGTTCTTGCGCGCGAGCAGTCTGGCTACTATCCCAGCAATGATTATCTTTATCGCGTACAGCGCTGCATTGATCAGGGCGCGCAGGCCTTTGTTAGCTTTCATATCAACTCTGGGTCTTCTGGAGCTCACGGCGCAGAAGTTTATGCTCCTACCGCAAATGGCACCGACTACACGCAGGTCTCTGTTGAGCTTGCCAACAAGGTCATGAACAACCTTGCTGCTATGGGACTAACATGCCGCGGCGTATTTCAAATGGAGGTAGGCGACGAGTTCGCCGTTATCCGCTGCGCTCGCGAGCAGGGAATTCCAGGTATTCTTATCGAACATGGCTTTATCTCGAATTACGGTGATGTGGTCAACTATTTCTCGGACGATGGTTGCCGCCGTCTTGGCGAGGCTGACGCTGCCGCAATCATCGCGCAGTTCCCGCATCCCTACTCCGTCAATGGAATTTCCTTCTCGGAAGAACTGGGGCATGCGGGGTCAACGGTAAAAATCGGTGTAAATGTTAGCGGCAAGACTGATGGCCTTAGATATAAGTTTGTTTGGCATAGGGCTGGGTCTGATTGGAGTGATTCCAATTGGGGTGTAATCGGTCAAGACTTAACTTCGCCGTCGATTTCTTGGACCCTGCCCCAGGCTGGTGAATATGAGATCTATGCTGATGTCATTGACTCCAATGGGTATGTGACTAGCACTTCTAAATACAAAGTTGTTAATTGGTCTCTTGAGTCGCTCGAAGTCTCGGGCGACGCCCGCTGCGGCAAGCCGGTCAAGCTGCAGGCCAAGGTGTCCGGCGACGCCTCCGGCCTCAAGTACAAGTTCGTCTGGGAGAAGGGCGGCTGGGCCAAGTGGGGCGTCGCCCAGCAGCCCTCCGCTTCCTCCTCCTGCGAGTGGACCCCGACCGAGCCGGGCGAGTACACCGTCTACCTCGACGTGATCGACGGCTCCGCCGAGAGGCACCTGACCCGCAAGGTCACGGTGGAGGGTACTCCAATTATGGGAAGTCTGCAGACTTCAGTTGATGCTATGGTGAACTTATATGAATCAACAGGACATACATATCCCTCAGACGAATTTGTTTCAAAGGGAGCACCTACTATTCGTGATTTTTGTTCATTAATTGTCGAAGCCGCTGTTTCTGAAGGGGTTCGTCCGGAAGTTGTTTTTGCTCAGGCTATGCTTGAGACTGGATGGTTGCAATTTGGAGGTTCCGTAAAGCCGAATCAGTGCAATTTCGCCGGACTGGGCGCCGTCAATCAACAATCGGGAGGCGCTAGATTTGACGATGTATATCAGGGCTTGCTTGCCCAAGTCCAGCATCTTAAAGGATATGCTACTGGTGCGGCGTTGAATAACACTTGTGTGGATCCTCGATATGAAGTCCTTCAGTCTAAGGGTTTTCTCGGAGTTGCGCCATATTTGGAAGATTTAAATGGCCGCTGGGCTGTTCCGGGTGACACGTATGGTCAGAATATTGCGCGCATTATTTCTTTAATTGGCTAATATCAATATGAATTCTCTAGGTCGACTGCGCTGGTTGTAGTCGACCTTACTTGTATGGTAAATCTTGGCCTTAAATTGTTACTTGCTAGCAATATTATGTTGGAGTGAACTATCGGGGAGGTTCTATATGCATTTCTTTAGAAGTAAGGCTGTCCGTGTCGCTTTTTTCTTCTTTTATTTCTGTTTGGCCGTAACTCCTTGCTTTGGTTTGAGTGAAGCGGGCCTGTCTCCATCACAGATTGAAGATTCAACACGGGCCGATGATTTAAGTGCAACTTCGCCGGTTTCAGAGGACTACTCTGTCGACGGCCTCTCGGCAAAGGCGTCCGATGGAGGGTCTCCTCTCCTGGGCGACCGCTGCTCGCTCGGCCTGACCGCGTCCGGCAACTCGGGCTCGGTCCGCTATAAGTTCGTCTGGGAGCAGGGCGGCTGGTCCAGGTGGGGCACCATCCGCCAGCTCGGGCCCGAGGCCTCCTGCGATTGGGTGCCGGAGGTCGCCGGCGACGTCAACATCTTGGTCGACGCCGTCGATTCGGCCGGCAACGTGAGGACCTGGAGGTTCCCCGTCAGGGTGGAGAGAAATCTATCTAACTTCACTTCAATAGATTTGAAATCTGATTCATCCAATTTGTGCGTAGGGGATACGCTTTCAATTACACCTCGGATTACCATCCGAAAGAATAATCAGATTTCATACAAATATGTTTGGATGCGGAACAACTGGGCTGAATGGGGTGTGATTGACTCCGGCAGAGGTAAATCCTCAATTGACTGGAGAGTCGATAAATCTGGCGCTGTCACCGTTTTTGTTGATGTTATTGATGAGGCCAACGATCAGACGATGACCTCGAAGACTGAATGCTCGATTGGCTCCGAGAAGTGGAATTACGAGTCCTTGAGTTCTTCTGCAACGCTTGTCAGGCCTAATGAAAGCACTGAGATCGATGCCAGATGCTCGGGTGATACTAATTACTTACAGTATAAGTTCGTCTGGAATAAGAATAATTGGGCTGACTGGGGCGTTGCTCAACAGGGCACAAGTTCACACTTGCAATGGGATCCAAAAGACGCCGGAGACTATGAATTGATCTGTGACGTTTCGGGGTCAGATGGAGTTGTCCAAACAAAAAGAACAATCATTAGCTGTTGGGATTTCTCGAGGATTACTGCAATTTCGACTGATGGCAATAATTCTTGGGGAGTTCGAGCTGATTTGGGAACGCTTGCAGCTGAAAAATCTGGGCAATTTCAGTTTAAATTTGTTTGGGCCAAGTCCGACTGGAGTAAATGGGGTGTTCTAAAAGAATTTTCCAGTGTGAATGACGCTTATTTCAATCCCTCTGCACTTGGATTGCAAGATGGTTATTACGATCTTTACTGCGATGTCTTGCTTCCTGATGGCACTCTCCAGTCGAAGTCGACTCAGATTTACTACAGCCCATTTGGCAGCTCAACGGTTTTGGGGGTTAGTCGTATTGGACTCGTCACTTGGCTTACGTCGCATCAATTTGATGGCTATTATTTAGGAACGAGATATTCCGGTGGCTTCTCCTATGATAGTTGCCTTTACCCAAAAGGTGCCCCGAGATGGGATGGCTATACTGGCATGAATTGCACTGGCTTCGTGGCTCATGCTTATGCTGCGGTTGGTGGCGATGTCAATCGTATTGCGCAGAATAATAATCACTCTCCTTGGGCTGGGGGGCCAGGCGGTGGCGGCTATATTAACGCTTGGAGATGGTATGGCTATGCTCGAGATTTGGGATGCAAAATGTATGAGTTCCGTACTGTCCAAGATATGCTAAATAGTGGTTATGCTCAAAAGGGAGATATTATCTTCTTTAAGACTGACGGATCAATCGACTGTCATATTGGGTTCTTCTGGGGAGATAATCCGCATGACAATGAAATGTGGCATCAAATTCTGCCTGGGAATTTAATCGGACCCTGCTTTAACAATGCGAACAAAGGAGAGGTTCGGCAATCGGTTGTTCTGATTAAATAGTGCTTTAATTTCTGAATGGTATTTGAAGCAACTAATTGTGAAACGGTGATTCTGATAAGTAGCGCAAGCAGAAGACTTACTGGCATAATAATTACATATGGTTATATACTGGCTCAGGCTTTAGTCGGCTTTGTATATGTTCCGATGTTGTTGCAAAACATTGGACAAGACGAATACGGACTCTATCAATTGATAGGTTCTATCATGTCTTATATAGTTTCCATTAATGGGATTTTGTCTGCCGGTGTTGGGCGTTTTTATTGCAAGTATATGGCAGAGGGCAAAAATGACTTAATGGAGAATACTCTCGCAATAGCTAGGCGTCTGTACTGGGTCCTATCTGTGTTCGTGATGCTAATAAGTTGCGTTCTCGCCGTGGTTGTTCGGTTTGTATATTCAGCCAGTTTTACAAACTCACAGCTTGATGAGTGTTCCGCAATGCTTGTTGTATTAGGGATCAACACAATTGTTATCATGAACAACACTATTAGCGTTGCGGCGATAACTGCTAATGAAAGGTTCGTTTTTTTGAAGGGCTCGCAATTGGCCGCCCTAATAGCTCAGCCTTTCATTGTGTATGGACTTACGACAATTTTTAAGAATGCATTAGCCGTATGTTTAGTTGTGCTTGTTACAAATGTGTTGTGCGCGGTGAGCCAGCGTTTGTTTGCTAAATATAATCTGCATATTAGTTTCAGATATCATGGCTGGGACATGAAACTGGCTAAAGGATTGCTATTTTTTAGCGGCGCGATTGTATTGGTGACGATTGCTGACCAGATTTTCTGGAAAACCGATCAATTAATTGTCGGCTATTATTTTGGTGCTGCCGCCGTTGCGGTATATTCTGTTGGATCTCAAATCTACACGATTTATATGACAATCGGTACGGCAGCCTCTTCAGTTTTTCTTCCTCGAGTTTCAGAACTGTATTGCCAGAATAAGGATATGTCTGAAATTTCGGATCTCTTCATTAAAGTCGGTCGCATTTCCTTTATCGTCTGCGGATTTGTTCTTAGTTTATTTATTGTTCTGGGGAAAGATTTCATCATTATTTGGGCTGGTAAGGACTATATAGACGCTTTCTATATCGCCTTGATCGTAATGGTTCCATTTACCATTGACTTAATTCAGAACCTGGGACTTACCATAATGCAGGTTGCGAATGTTTACCTGTATAGGGGGTATATGTATCTTGCGATTGCGCTTGTCAACGTGGTCGTGACGATTATATTGCTCAAGCTTATGGGCATAGTGGGCGCAGCAGTTTCAACAGCCATCGCTATGGTTATAGGTAACGGTTTCTGTATGAATTGGTATTACTCTGAAAAGCTTGGGTTGAACATAAAGAAATTTTGGCTTGAAATTGCCAAACTTTCCGTCTTGGTTATTGTCGGTACGGGGGCTTTGCTGCTGCTCTATAACCTAATTAAAAGCCTTTTATCTGGCCTTGTGGTGGTTTTGGTGTCAGCAATAATTTATTTCTTTATCTATTTCTTCTTGGTTTTGATGTTTGGGCTAAACGAATCCGAAAAGACGAGCATATCTGCATTTATCAAGCGATAATCTGCGACGCTTATTAAGCAGAATAGCCTAATGTACTTTCATTACTTTTATGACCAACCGGCTTGCCTGACATTTGATTATCGAAGGCTAAGTCGGTTGGTTTTACTACTCGGTGCCAGGAAAAATGAGCGATGACAACAGGGCGATTAGCTCAAGATTTTCAGTATCAATAGTTTTAGCTGTTCACAACAGCGTATTACTACTCGAGATAACAAATAGTGCTTATTCTTTGCCGCAAGGAACAGTAAATAGCTGTCAGGTCTGTAGGTGCTGCAAGGGACATCAGCTTTAATTGAGGGATTAAATAAGGCCTCTGAAATTGAAACAAAGTTACGTTTTTTGGTCTCATTATTGTCACTGAGCTCGTTGATCGATAGGAGATAAAGATACTGTTCCGTTCTTGTTTTCCATGCCAGCCTTTCTGTTTCTTCTCCCCAACGAGCAGCGATTTTCACTAGGCTTGAGGTGACGAAGGTTAAATCTGAAAGCTGTTTTTCCTTATAGCTGTGTGTTGCACTTTGTCCGTTTTGACAATTGTAATAATACAGCGCATCACTTATTTGTAAAACCGATCTGGCTGAATCGACTATGGGTATCATTTGCAGAAAATCTTCTGCAAAATCGATTCTCTTTGTATCGGTATTGCTTAAATCGTCAATCAGACAGTTTCTTTTGATTGCCTTTCCCCAAATTGAATTGAGCTTCCCTCGTGCCAAACATTTTCTGACTTCGGCGAGATCGTCACCTTCATAGATGCCAGACGGAAGGGCGGGATTGATAAACGGATCGTTTGAATAGTCTGGGTTTCTTGTATAGCTGAAACAGATTATGTCTGGATTGCACTTATCGATTTCGCGAGCAAGAATAGATAGGGTATCGAAGCGCAAAGAATCATCCGCATCAACAAAGACCAGGTAATCTCCGGCGCTTATCTCCGCGCCTTTTCGCCTGGCCTCATATACGCCCATATTATTTTGTCTAACGTAATGAGTATTGTTGTGAGATTCACAAAACACTTTGCAGACACTTTCAGTAGCGTCTGCTGATCCATCATTGATGAGAATAATTTCATAGCCATCATATGTTTGTTGGTAGATGGATGATAGCGTTTCCGGCAAACTGGATGCCGCATTATATGCAGGGATAATAATTGAAAACAGCATTTAGTCCCTTTCCGTATTGGAAGAACAAGATGGTTAGTTAGAAAGCCCGTTTACAATGTCCCTGTATAAAATAAATTGACGCTTGGCAATGGCCTTCCATTGAAAGTGTTCAATTGCATACTTTCTAGCTGCATTTGCAAGTTTACAACGAAGTTCATCGTCATTGAACAGGGTGAGAATTGCGTTAGAAATGGCTTCGAGATCAGATTCTACACCGATTCCAATTCCTTTATTGTTCGCTGTTTCTTTCCATGTGGTTCCCTCGGTAACAATAATTGGGAGGCCATATGCTAGTGCTTCCAAAACAGACGTCGGGAAACCTTCAGTGCGTGAAAGTTGGATATAAAACTGCGATTGGAGAAAAGCGTCCGCTTTAGATTGACCATTAACTGGACCATTTAATAAAACAATATCGGATACTTGATTGTCGGCAATAAGTAGTTCCAGTTTGGCCATAGACCCATCTTCGTCTGGACCGTAGATGTAGATTTTAGCTCCGAGCCCTCTTAGCTCATCAGCAATTAGCGGCAAACTTTTGATCAGTAGATCAAGACCTTTGACCTCTATATCTAGGCGGCCAATAAAAAGCGCGATGCGGCTGTCTAAGTTTGAGGCTTTGGCTTTTGGGATGCTAACACCATTTGGAATAATGCTTGCTTTCCTATGTTTAAAGCCGTTTGAACTCATCGCCTCTTTTTCCGATAGAAAATGGATACAATCAGCATTGCGGATAAAGGCGTTATAGAAGAAAACATTAAGCAATTGTTTAGCTAAATGATGCTGTTCTTGCGCCACATATGTTAGAGACCCATGTGGCGTGATGATGTATGGGATCGCACGTCTTCTGAGCCAATGGCTTAGTTTAATGTGATCCGGCCTATATATCTCATGAAATATTACGAGTGACGGATTGCAAAACGGTTCAGGAAGTTTTTCTATGCATGACTGATAGAAGACGGGATATTTCGCATCTTTAGGTCTGTAGTTTGTAAGATTTAATAGAGCTATATTCATGTCCTTTATTTCTGACTGCTCATTTAGGTATTGAGGCACCACTGTAGACACGCCAGAAGCGAAATCACTTGTAATATATGCCACATGAAGGACTATTAAACTATCGGTAGTTTTCATTAGCGTTTGCTCCCGCAGCGGTGTTGGAGGTTTTAGTTGACAGATTCACAGTTGGTTTCAGTGCTCATGCCTTGTTATAGGGAGAGCGCCAAAGATTTTACTGAGGCACTAGCGTCTATTTTAAAGCAGACCTATCATCGAATCGAGGTGGTTGTTGTTTTTGATAATCCAGATGACAACACACTTTACGATATTGCTCAAAACTATAGCTCTCATGACAGTAGGATTTGCCTCGTGAGAAATGAACGCAATCTTGGTCTTGCTGCATCTTTGGAAAGGGCGTTCAAGGTCTCACGCGGTCAGTATATCTGCCGAATGGACTCAGATGACATTTCTGAGGCGCAGCGCATTGAACGACAGTTGTCGTATCTTGAAGAACATGAGCTTGACCTAGTGGGTTCTTATTTGAACGCCATTGACGAAGACGGTAGTCAATTATATCTCGTTGATTCAATTCCAAGTTCGAGTGAAGGCGTTAGGCGTTCTCTTATGATTAGAAATTGCGTACCTCATCCGAGTTGGTTTGGAAGAAGGTCTGTATTTGAAATGGGGTATCGGTCTGTTCCGCTAGCAGAAGATTATGACTTACTGTTGCGTGCCGAGCTGGAAGGGTTCACTATTGGAAATAAAGAATCTGGTTACACCACAGTTATTTTATTTACATATTCTTGTTAATCTGATTGGCAATTGGAAATACGAAGGCTGGTGGTTTATAATGTGCGAAATGGTGCAATTTGTACCTTATATTGCTGAGACATTAAGCCAGGCAGGGGCAGAAGATATGAAAACAACTTTTGAAAAGGTAATTGACTGCTTTCCCGGAGACACGAGATTTGAAGATTCAGAGGAATATTTTGATATTGTTAATTTTTTACAAAGCATGGCATATAAAGTAAAGAATGAAAGCTTGAAAACCATAACGCGTGAAGAGCGCAAAGCCAATATAAAAAAGTTGCAAAAGTGTGTAGACAAATTAGATGAGATAACCAGCAGGTATTGGGGCGATGATGCGCCTGGTCATGGGTGGAAACAGGCAATAGATTATATTGAATTGAACTGCTAATATTATATCAGAAATGTATGTAATCATGGACGAAAAATTGCTTAGAAATGGGAGTAAAGCTTAAAGCCTATGGAAGATTTGGCGGTTTTCTTCAAGAGCATACTGGTACATATACTGGTAAAAACAGTTGATGAGTTTAAGGGCATGAATCCCAAGGATGTG
>CALJDJ010000076.1 GCA_938023705.1 uncultured Collinsella sp. | reverse complement strand
AATCGAAGTCCCCACCGCGCCACAGGGCTGTGGCCCAGGTTCATCATGGCAACCATAAGTTTTCCGCCGAGGCCCACGGGCTTGCGGGTGTTTTCAAAGAACGACATCTGGCCCCTCCGATTTCGTGCATTCCGCATAGGTCAACGGGAACGAGGCCTTCAGCACCGCGCTTTTCCGCACCGCCCAGCCGTTTTGACGCAGGAAACGCAGGTATTCCTCGCTTGTCCACCCGCTGTGGAGGGGGAATCCCGCCATACTCATGAAAAAGGCTTTTGCCTTGCCGGAAACCGAGTTCCCCGCGTGGGTGAAGGTTGGCGCGATGAGCACGCCGTCGTCCTTCAGCACCCGCCTGATTTCTTGCAGGGCCTTTTCCGGATGCGGCACTATGTGAAGTGCGTTGGACACGATCACCACTTCGAAGGACTTCTGTGCATAGGGCAGGCGGAACATATCTTGTACGGAAAAGTGCAGCTTTGCGGATTGATTGTCCCGCTTTGCTTCAAGGATCATCTTTGCAGAGGCGTCCGTAGCCTCGATGCGCGCCGCCGCATCCACGACGCTCTTTGCGATGAGCCCCGTGCCGGTGGCAACCTCCAGCACGGTCTTTGCTTTCACCACCGGCCGGATCAGCCCATACATCTTCTCATACGCCGCCCGGTCGTTTCGCATGAAACGGTCGTACCGACCAGCATTCCTGTCCCAGAAGTCCTTGCGTTCGTGCATGGCCATCGCCCCCAAACAGTTAGAGCCATCTAACTATAACACACGAATCATGCAGTAAGATGAGGCTAACCTTCTTTTCTTGGCTAAGACGCATCTCTTCGGTTTTCGCTTATAACGGCGCGAATCAGATACTAGGCTGGAGCTGAAGAAAGAGCTCGGCGGACAGGTAGGTCGATACCGGTTCCCGGAACGGTGATCCAGCCAATTACACCAGGGCCCTAGTCATTGAGTGGGAATAGAAAATTCCTTAGTTATGGGGGTATAAATTTGATTTCCTTTAGGATACCCCCCATAACTATATGAATTGACCTGCTGACTCCAATGAAGATTGGAGGGCAACTGCCAGGGGTGACGGCCCAGCGAGTGTTATTTTGCGAGCTATGCGCATTGAAAGCGACCTTTCGTGGTATAAACTACTTGCCGGAAGCCGCGGCTTTCAGAGTACGGCTTACGTGTACGTTTAACCTCCGTGGGCGACGGGGTGCCGCAAGGCGTAGAATATCGCCCACCTGTAGGGGCCTGCAGCGATGCGGGCCCCACTTCGTATGAAGAGGCGCAACCGGTGAAGGTCGTATCCATCTCCCAGGACTTCTTTGACCTCGTCGAGGGCGACCGCGAGCTCATGCTTAAGCACAATCTCCCCTGCATCGTGGTGGTGAGGCTGCGTTTCCGCGGGAAGCGCAGGGACTTCGCCGTGCCGCTGCATTCCAACATCGCCCCCAACGTGCCCAAAGACCAGTACTTTGCGTTGCCACCCCGCCCCACGACGCGCCCCGGCTGCCGCCACGGCATCCACTACATCAAGATGTTCCCCATAACCAAGTCCTACCAGCGCCGCTTCAGGACCGAGGGCTCGGCCTACTACGAGACGCTCCAGCGCATCATCGACGGCAACATCAAGCGCATTGTCTCCGAGTGTCAGGCGTACCTCGACCGCTACGAGCGCGAGGGAAGGCCCCGCTTCGCCGTCGACATCGACCGCATCGTGGGCCTGCTGGAGGGCGAGAAGTAGGGCGCCTCGGCTCAGTCTCGAGCCATGTGGAGTCGCTCCGCATTTTTGAACGCCGCGTGTGCGTCCCAAATACTTGAGAAACAAGCTGTGAAGTGCGGCGGCGCGCCCGTGCCCGTGCATAGCCGTCACCATCAGCGTCTACGCGGCGTCGGCTTCAAGTGGAACTGGCCCCACTGCTGTATATGGTCTGCCTTGCTGCACATGGCGATCAATGCCCACGATGCTTCTGCTTGCGCTTCAGCTTTCGCTGCTCGAAACGCGCCTCCGCCTCATCCGCGCGACACTGGCTTCTTGCGCGGGCCGATTCCCGCTTCATCGCTTCCCGCTGTGCTGCGAGCGCCTGTTGTGCCTTGGTGCTCACCGCGGGCCGCTTAAGGGCTTTCGCTGCCTCGCGAGCGCGTCGCTTGGGATTCTTCGCGGGCTTGCTTGTTTCCGTGGCCTCGTCACCGAAGAACGAGAGCTTCGCCCATTTGCTTGTAACGAATTGCAGGATTTCCTCATTGGACGGTTCTGCACCGAAGACGATGCGGACGACGCCGTATCTGCCGTCCTCGACATGCTCCGCCAGCCCGACCCAGAATTGGCCGTCATGATATACGGTCAGGGTGGATGACACGCTGATCTGCATGGTTGGTTCCTCCTTTATGTAGATGACCATGCAGAGAAGGGACAACCAAGGAGGCAGGTTACTGATGCGGACTCCCGCACGCCCACGACTACCCGACGGGGACTGTGTTTTCATCTCTGATGCCCGCATTGTAGCACGCGTGAATGCGCCCGGCATCGCTGCTGACATGGCGCGACTGGGAATTGCTCCTCGATGCATCCCTGTGCATATTGCCTCCCCGGTTTCGAAACTTTAAAAAAATTCGAGTTTCGAAACCGAGGAGGACCGAATGATGGCTTGGGTAGACCGCAATACGTAGGAAGTTTCGCCATCGCCTATGCTGAACACGAGGTCGTCTTCCTCCAATCCGATCAGGCTGACCGAGCAAGCGGCACCTGGATCGACATTCCCCTGCACATGAACCCGCTTATGCGCGCGAACGGGGGCTACAAGGGCGTGACCGCGCAGGAAGCGCTTGGGGTAGCGAACGGGGCCGAGCATCGCCCTGCGCCGGCCTTGGCATCAGGTCCTCGCGCTGGGCGGTAATCCGAGGATCGGGAGTAAGGGTTTGCCCAGCATCGATAATGCTCAGCTATACCCTTATTCCGTCTCCTTGCTCTTGCGGTATTCCGCGAGCCTGTCGTTCAATTCGCGGGTCTCGCGGCTCAGCTTGGCGTTGAAAGCAAGAGTGAGGACCGCCAGGATGGCGAGAAAGACAACCGTGAAGGTAACCCACGCCCCGGGGTTGTTCACGGGAACCCAAGCAAAGACAAACGCCAATGCACAGAGGGCTGCGTAGAGGCAAACGTCGAACAGCGCCAGGCGCGCGGGATACGCCATCTGTCTGATCACCGCGGGCGTGAAGAACACGAACTGCAGCGCGGGGACGGTGACGCACGCGGCGAGAATCGACCAGCAATAGTTAATGCCCTGCTTGGCGGTGTCATCAGCGAAACAAGTCCCTAATGCCAAGAAGGCTATCATGGCAACAGTGAAGCCGATACAGGTGCTTTTCACGAGTTGTCCGAGGTTTTCCACGGGCGTCTTTTTATCGGTGTCGATAATGTCCCTGTTAATCATTTCGGTCTCCCTTCCTTCGTTTCGACTGCTTCAGACCGAGCTTCGATTTGACGTCGGGCGCATACTGGCGCGAGATAACGACCCGCTCACCGTTTTCCAAGGTGGCGATGATCCTGCCGTTGACGTCGGGCTTGAGGGCGGTGATCGCGCGGAAGTTGACGATGCAACCTTTCGCGATGCGCAGGAAGTCGCAGTCCGCCAGGCGCTCCTCCATCTCGTAAAGGCGCAGGCCCGTTTCGAGAACCGTGTCGGCCGTATAAATGAACGTGTGCTTGTCGACCGACTCGATGAACAGGACGTCTTCTGCGCTCAGCACGCGCGTGCAGCCGTCGGCCGTGCCCGTCACCTTCCTGTCAAGCATGCGCAGCCGAGCCGTTATATCAAGCACGCGGCGATCGACCCTTACGCAGACGATCGTGACTTCTATATCTTGAGCTGCTTCTCGCTCTTCGATTGTGATCTTCATGCGTCCTCCCTTCGGGTTGCTCTCATGCTAGCTGACGAAGATAGCTGAACCTTCGGCGTTTAACCAAGCTGCGCAGTCGAGGAACCAAGATGCAGACTGGATTTGAATGACACCCGAGGGCCTTCGTGTCCATTTCTGAACGCATCCAGCTATTGAAGCTCAAGACCGTGATCCGCCATTCCATCAAGCCGATTTAGCGAAACGAGCGCCGCCGTGCGGTCCGGCTTTTGGGGTTTATCAATTGGCAGTCCGCGATGATCGAGCAGGCTGCCTGCCTCCCGGCAGGTGCGTAATTCCTTTAGTCGATTCATCTCGAGGTGCGTTCTTTGCTCATCTTGTGGCGTAGAGTTATGAAACTCCCAAAAGTGTAATCAGATTCGAGTTTTAGGAGCAGCTCTTGAAAGGCGATAGACTGAAACGCCGTAATAGATGCCTCGAGGAAGCGATGCTCTTTCGTGATGCCGACCTTATCAAGGTAAGCACGGGTGCGCGAAGGACAAAGCGCAGGGGACGACCTCTCTAGGCCACACGTTACGCCCTGCGCGTCAAGGCGCTCCTCAAGACGAATTCAAATGAATGAGTGAGCATCATTGTCCCCGAGGACAAAGCGAGGCCGTTTTAGGGGCAGTGAAACTGGATTTATCGATCCTCTTGATCCAATCCAAGTTCTTTCAACTCTTTTTCGTTTTGGATATCTTCAGCGGTATTCTTGCCAGTGACAGCACCGTAGGCTTCTTTTATGCCGTTTTTCACTGCCCATTTGATAACGAAATACAGCGCAATCATCATTCCGAGCAGTTGCGGCGAGTGTCGACATTCGCCGATATAACATGGACACAACGTCCCGTTTGTGTTCTTCAATCGCCTGCACGTTCTTCCTATTCTTGGGTTGTCGAACAAGCCATAGAGAAAAGGAAGAAAACATGGACACCGACAAGATCTGCGCGGAATCGATCGCCAAGCAATACGCGCCCAAAAGCGCCTCCAAGCTCACCGCGCTCAAGAAGCTCGATGCCAAAGCAAAGCGCCCTGCGAACGTCTTCGCCTACAGCTTTGGCATCGCTTCCTCGCTGTTGTTGGGTGTGGGCATGTGCCTGACCATGGGTGTGCTGGGACCTGGCGAGGGCACGTTGTTTGTGCTCGGAATCGTCCTTGGTATCTTGGGTATCGCAGGCGCAAGCGTGAACCTTGTTCTGTATCGCTGGATTCTGGAAACCTCTAAGAAGAAATACGCCTTTGAGATAATGGAGCTTGCCAAGGGAATTGCCGGCGAATAGCTTTTGGCATCAGGGAGAGGCAGGCTTGGGTGAACAGGCAGCAGAGCAGATACTTTACGACGGCGCAGCTTATGGACGAGGCTTTGCTCGACTTGCTGCAGAACAAGGGCGCGGAGTTCATAACCGTTAAGGAGATTTGCAAGAAGGCCGGGGTGGGGCGCTCTACGTTCTACCTTCACTACCAGGGTGTCCCTGACCTCGTGAAGGAGTGTTCGGAGCATGTGAACACCAAGTTCTTCGAGCGCTTTGAACAAAGCGCCGCAGACACGATCGGGGCTATCCGTACGGCTTCCCTCGATGAGCTCGTTTTCGTAACCGACGAGTATCTGAGGCCCTACCTCGAGTTCGTCCAAGACAACTGCTCCATCTATCGCGCGATGCTCGCAAACGGGCATACGCTGCAAGCTCAGGAGCGATTCGAGGCCCTAGCGAAGCACATCATCGACCCAGTGTTGGAGCGCTTTGGCTATCCCAGCGAGCAGCGGGCCTTCGTCATCAGTTTTTATGTGCATGGGCTCTCCGCCGTGGTACAGGACTGGATTCGGAGCGGCTGCGAAACGCCTATCGATGAGATGGTGCGCATTATCAAAACCTGCGTGCACCCGAACGGCACGAACCGACGTCTTGCCAACGCTAAAGAGAGGCGCGAATGAAACGATGTGACGGCGACGCCCCCTAGGCGCCATGCGCGCAGGCCGCGCACCTGCATTGAGAATACTGCGAAAGGAACGGAAAATGAAAGCAGCAATCTACCTTGGTAAAGGGCGTGTATCCCTTTCCGCTGCTCGCGCGGGCCGACTCCAGCCGTGCCGGGACCGCCAGCGCGGCCTCGAAGCCGTTTGCGGCGAGAACCAAGGAGGAGGGTTTCCCGTGATGGCGATAGGACGGAGGGGTTTCTGTAGGCGTGTAACCAGTAGGAGCTACTTATCGAAGCCCGCCACCGCGGAGCTGCTCCTTGTAGTTCTCGCCCCAAGCTCTCATTGCGTCAAGAACGGGTCTGAGTGTCTGTCCCAGGTCGGTGAGCGAGTACTCCACCCGTGGGGGCACCTCTGCGAACGCTTCACGATGAACGAGCCCCGTTTCCTCCATGGTTCGTAGGTTGCTGGTCAGAACTTTCTGCGAAATCTTGCCGATCGAGCGTTGCAGCTCCTTAAAGCGCATCGTGCCTTTGAGCGAGAGTTCGCGCAGGATGAGCACCTGCCACTTGTTGCCGATGAGCAAAAGCGTTGTCTCCACTGGGCAGGCAGGCAGGTTCTCCAAAGTCGGTGTTGTCATATTCGTGAAACCTCCGTCTGCAATCATGCACGTCATTTACATTAGTTTCCTTTTGGTGCTTACAGCACCTTTATGTGCCTACTTTCCATTATATACCTTTGACGCGTATCGTATGAGCTGCAAGGAAAGCGGCGGCGAGTGCCGCAGGTCGAAAGGAAAGTATGATGACCAAGAAAATCGCAGTTGTAGCAGCGAACGGCAGGGCCGGCAGCCTCATCGTTGAGGAAGCCGTGCGTCGCGGATTCGACGTGACCGCCATCGTGCGCGGCGAGAATAGGACCGCCGCTCAGAACTCCGTCATCAAAGACGCACTCGAGCTCACGACGGAAGACCTCGAAGGATTCGACGCCGTGGTGGACGCCGTGGGCGGCTGGACGCCCGAGACCATCCCCGGTATCACCGACGCGGGCATCCACTTGGCTAATGTGCTGGTCGGCACCGATGTGCGCCTGCTCATAGTGGGTGGTGCGGGCTCGCTGTTCGTCAACCCCGAGCATACGGTCACCGTCGATATGGGCCCGGACTTCCCCGATGACTGGAAGCCGCTGTCCGCCGCGGCCGGCAAAGTCCTTGCTCACCTTCGCGAAACGGACGGCCTCAAATGGACCTTCGTTTCCCCTGCTGCTGACTTCCAGGCCGACGGCGAGCGCACCGGTGAGTATATCTTGGCGGGCGAGGAGTTCACACTCAACAGCCGCGGCGAGTCAACGCTCTCGTACGCTGACTATGCGATCGCCATGGTCGATGAGATCGAGTCCGGTGACCACGTCGCCCAGCGCATCTCGGTTGTGAGCAAGTAGCTTCATGCCGTTTGGGAAACGGGAGGGTCGATTCCAGTCGCGTCGACCCTCCCGTTGCGTACCGGGGCAACCAGTCTTGTTGCCTAAGTTGTAACATCTTAAACAATGGTTGAGTTTAAAAAGGGGCGTTTTTGGTACTACCGAGCGTGAGCGTTCTCGTAGGCCTCTTTGATATCTTCTGGCAAACCGTCGGGAATCATGGCCCTCAGCTCAGTCTCATTCTCGCCCTGATTCAGCTGCCCGTAGAACCAGCATTTGTACTTCAGCATGTCCAGCGCGCGGTTCATGTTCGCGATCTCTAGCTCCATGTGGGCCTTCCGCTCCTCGAACATGGCCTTGCGTTTGGGGTATGTCGATGGACCCTCCGCGCACCATTCCATGAACAGCCGGATGTCCTTGATCTCCATCCCCGCTTTCTTGAGGCATTCGATGACCCGAAGCGCCTCGAGTTCCGTATCGCCGAATTGCCGAATGCCGGACGTCCGCTCCAATGCCGGGAACAATCCCTGCTTGTCGTAATAGCGCAGCGTTGAGGCGGGCAAACCGAACATCTCCGAAACCTGTCCGATTGTGTACATGGCTCCTCCGAATCAATCTCGAATTCATTCCTTGACCTAAAGTCAGGTTTAGGTATTACCTTCATTCTCGTCATTAGAACAGGGATTGCAAAGGGTGTTCCGTAATGCGGAAACAGATTTGCACCTAAACCATCGACAGGGGGAGATCGATCATGGCAATTAAACAGACGGCAGGCAGGGATGCCCTGGGGGAGTTCGCCCCCAAGTTCGCACAGCTCAATGACGATGTGCTGTTTGGCGAGGTGTGGAGTCGAGAAGACGGGCTTTCCCTTCGAGACCGCAGCGTGGTGACGGTTGTGGCCCTGATGGCGCAGGGACTGACGGACTCTTCGTTTAAATATCATCTGATGTCCGCAAAGAACAACGGGGTGACCAGGGCGGAGATAGCGGAAATCCTTACGCACGCGGCGTTTTATGCGGGATGGCCCAAGGCGTGGGCGGCCTTCCGCATGGCAAAGGAGGTCTGGGCGGATGACGATGCCGCTGATGCAAAAGCCGAGCACCAAAACGAGATGGCCTTTCCCATCGGTGCCCCCAACGACGCATTCGCGAAGTACTTTATCGGGCAAAGCTACCTCGCGCCTCTATCAACCGAGCAGGTTGGCGTCTACAACGTGACGTTCGAGCCCGGCTGCCGCAACAACTGGCACGTGCACCACGCCAAAAACGGCGGCGGACAGATTCTCATCTGCGTGGCTGGTCGAGGGTTTTACCAGGAATGGGTAAGCCGGCGCAGAAACTGCACCCTGGCGACGTGGTCAACATTGCCCCAGGGGTGAAGCACTGGCACGGAGCCGCACCCGACAGCTGGTTCTCACATCTCGCGTTGGAGGTTCCGGGCGAGGAAGCCTCCAACGAGTGGTTGGAACCTGTGAACGATGAGGATTATCTCAAAGCGACTGACAAGGAGGCTTAAATACCTTCGCCGTCCGCGCCGCCGAGAGCAGGGCGCCCAAATCGGCCTGGATCGCCCCTGCCTTGCTTCCAAGCTGCAGCGGAGCCGAGCCGCCCGAGATGTTTACGCTCAGCAGGTGCGCATCCGGCAGCTTCGCGGTCATGCTCCAGAACGGGAGCGTGATGATGCCCGGGGTCATCTCGCCCACGCCGAGCTCCAGCAACAGCACGCGGCGATCGCTGCGCTCGCGCACGAAGCGCTCGTATCGTCCGAGGCTCTCGCGCCATGCCGCACCCTGCAGAAACGTGTCGTC